>CAYLNA010000301.1:0-2891 GCA_964384665.1 uncultured Desulfovibrionaceae bacterium
ATCATGCCGATCTGGCGGCCGGTGGTTTTGTCGCGGCGGTAGGAAAAGAACTGATCCGAAGACGCGGTGCACAGGTCCAGGGAATAGATGTTCCGGGCCGGGATGCCCGTGCCCATGAGCTGGTTGCGGGTCAGGGTCCAGAGATCCACGCTCTTGGTCTCGGGATTGTAGTAGGACCGGAACATGGGGTTCCACTCGGCTTCGAAATTGACGAACTCGCTCTTGCCCGGTCCCAGGCTCGGTCCGCGCACGGCCAGGACGCGGGTGGGGTCCACGCCGTAGTATTCGCAGAACTTGCGTACTCCGGCCGCCGGGAAATTGCCGGCGTTGCCCCGCCAGCCGCAGTGCAGGGCCCCCACGTGGCGTCCGTCCATGTCGGCCAGCAGGATGGCTTGGCAGTCCGCGGTCTTCATGACCAGGGCGTGGCCGGGGCGGTTGGTGCACAGCCCGTCGCCGTCCATGGTCGCGCCGTCGCGGAAATCCTCCTCCAGGTTCATGTATACGGCCTGTTCATGGACTTGGCGCAGCTCCTGCCAGACCCGCACGCCAAGATTTGCGCGCAGGGCCTCACGGTTGGCGCGCACGGCGTCCTCGTCGTCGCCGACCTCCAGGGACAGGTTGCCCTGGGCGTACGGCCCCTGGCTGCCGCCGCCGCGCCGCGTGGTGAAGACGCAGCGCACGGTGTCCAGGCCGGGAAAGCGGAAGTCCAGAAAATCCACGCTCATGATTGGTTCTCCGTGAAAATGATGGTGTCTTGGGTGATGATGCGCTGCACCGGAATGTCCCAGGGCTCGGCCGGGAGATGTTTCGCGAGTTGAAAATCATAGGCCAGGCCGATGCGGAGGTGTGGTTGGGTCAGTCGGGGCAAAAAGCGGTCATAATAGCCGCCGCCGAACCCGAGACGAAACCCCCGTTGGTCAAAGGCCAGGGCCGGGACGAGAACGATGTCCGGCGCGGGCTCGGTCACCAGGCGGGCTAGGCCGAGCACGGGCTCGATCAGACCAAACTGCCCAGAGCCGAGTTCGTTCGGATCGCGTACCGCGTGGATGTCCATGAATCCCGGTTGGTTGTCGCGGCAGCGGGGCAGCAGGACAGAAACACCGGTGGTCCAGAAAAGCTCCAGCAGGGGCCACGTGTCGACCTCGTTTTTGGTCGGAACATAGAGCAGGACGGACCGGGCGCGGCGGACTTCCGGCAAGCCCAGAAGACGCGTCCGGATGCGGGCGCTGGCCTCGTTTCGTTCGGCCGGGCTCAGATTGTGGCGCTTGGTCCGGAAAAGATTCCGCAATTCCGCTTTGTTCGACTCTTGCATGCCCCTGGGTGCTCCTTTACCATGATGCAAAGGCAGGATTTCTAATCAACTTCCCCGTGAGAGGCAAATGCAGCACACTGAACGGTTTTGGATCGCTTTTGGCGACATTCATGAACAGACGAGGGCCGTGCCCCGCATTCCGGATCTGGAGCAGGCCAGCGCCGTGCTCGTGTCCGGAGATCTGACCAATGTCGGCGGCCGGGACAAGGTGGCGCGGGTGCTGGAGCCCATCGAGCGCCGCAACCCGCGCATCCTTGCCCAGATCGGCAACATGGATACCGCCGAAGCGGACGCCCTGCTCACCGAGCGCGGCCTGAACGTGCATGGCCGGGTCACGGACCTGGGCCGGGGCGTGGGTTTGGCCGCAGTGGGCTATTCCACGCCGACCCCGTTCGGCACTCCGTCCGAGGTCGGGGAGGAACGGATCAGCCGGTGGGTGCGGCAGGTTCTGGAGCAGGCCGCTTCTTTCGAACATGTTGTCCTCATGGTCCACACCCCGCCCCATGGCACGGCCCTGGACCGGCTGACTTCGGGCATGAACGTGGGCAGTCCGGGCGTGCGCGCCCTGATTGAGGAATTTCAGCCCGCCATCGTTATTACTGGGCATATCCACGAGGCCGCTGGTCAGGATAGTTTGGGTCGTACCGCCCTGTTCAATCCGGGCGCGTTTGCCCAGGGCGGATACGTGCGT
Organism: uncultured Desulfovibrionaceae bacterium; assembly: GCA_964384665.1. Classification (GTDB taxonomy): domain Bacteria; phylum Desulfobacterota; class Desulfovibrionia; order Desulfovibrionales; family Desulfomicrobiaceae; genus Desulfomicrobium. The sequence goes on from CAYLNA010000301.1 coordinate 2,004, forward strand.
ATCATCCATGACGCGTCCGGTCTGCGCGGTTGCCTGGAGCGTGTCCGATGAGCCTGCGTCTTGTGTCGTGGAACGTGAACGGTTTTCGGGCCGTGCTCGGCAAGGGATTTCGGGACTGGCTGGAATCGGCCAGACCCGACGTGCTCGGTCTGCAAGAGGTCAAGGCCGAGGAACAACAGGTCGGCGCGGACCGGCATTTCGACGGCTATCACTGCTATTGGAACGCGGCCAAGACCAAGAAGGGCTACTCCGGCACGGCCTGCTACTCCCGCCTGGAGCCGGCGGGCGCGCACTACGGCCTGCCGGACCCGCGCTACCAGGGCGAGGGCCGGGTCATCCGGCTGGAGTTCGAGCATTTTCATTTCTTCAACATCTATTTTCCCAACGGCCAGATGAGTCAGGACCGCCTGGACTTCAAGATGGGCTTTTACGACGCGTTCCTGGAGCATGCCCAGGACCTGCGCCGCTCCAAGCCCATCGTGGTCTGTGGGGACTTCAACACCGCCCACCGCGAGATCGATCTCAAAAACGCCAAGGCCAACGAGAACACCTCGGGTTTTTTGCCCATCGAGAGGGCCTGGATCGATCGTTTCATCGCCCATGGCTATGTGGACACGTTTCGTCTGAAAAACGGTGATGTCACCGACGCCTATTCGTGGTGGACCTATCGCTTCGGTGCGCGCTCCCGCAACGTGGGGTGGCGGATCGACTATTTCTTCGTGTCCGAGGAACTGACGAGCGCGGTCAGGGACGCCTGGATCGAGCCCGAGGTCATGGGCTCGGACCACTGCCCGGTGGGCCTGGAGCTGGATCTGCCATGACGGACGACCTGCTCCATCTGGCCAGGGAAGCTGGCCTCAAGGCCGCCACTGTGGATGAAATCGTGGA
>CAYLNA010000302.1:0-2881 GCA_964384665.1 uncultured Desulfovibrionaceae bacterium
GTCACACGAAATAAATTTCAAAGCCCCCGGACCGCCGGGGGCTTCGTTTTTCCGCCTCGTTCCGTCCAGTCCCCGTCACGGCCGCCGCGCCCGCACCATGCGCGGATGGGTCATCTGCATCGGGTCCAGGGCGTCCTCCAATTCCTCGTGGGTCATGAGCCCCTTTTCCAGCACCAGATCATAGACCGTCGCGCCGGTTCGGGCCGCTTCCTTGGCGATGGCCGCCGCCTCGTCGTAGCCGAGATATGGCGCCAGAATGGTCACGATGCCGGCCGACTGGCGCACGAGCTGGGCGCAGCGCTCGCGGTTGGCGGTGATGCCGACGATGCAGCGCTCCCTCAGAATGCCCATGGCCCGGCCGAGCATGTCCATGGTCTGGAACAGGTTGAATCCGATGAGCGGTTCGAAGACGTTGAGTTCCAGCTGGCCTGCCTCGGCGGCCATGGTCACGGTCAGATCGTTGCCGATGGTCTGGAAACAGACCTGGTTGACCATCTCCGGAATGACCGGATTGACCTTGCCCGGCATGATCGACGAGCCCGGCTGCATGGGCGGCAGGTTGATCTCGCCCAGGCCGCAGAACGGCCCCGAGGACAGAAGGCGCAGGTCGTTGCAGATCTTGGACAGTTTTACGGCCACGCGTTTGAACACGCCCGAAAGCTGGACAAAGGCCCCGGTGTCCGAAGTGGCCTCCACTAGATTGGGCGATTTGACCAGGGGCAGACCGGTGATGTGGGCCAGCTTCTCGCAGACAAAGGCGGCATAGGCCGGAACGGTATTGATGCCCGTGCCGATGGCCGTGGCCCCCATGTTGATCTCCATGAGCAGGCGCTGGCATTCCTCCACCCGTTCCACGTCCTCGCCCACGGTCACGGCCCAGGCCGCGAACTCCTGACCCAGGGTCATGGGCACGGCGTCCTGCAACTGGGTCCGACCCATCTTGATGACATCTGCGAACTCCTCGCCCTTGGCGGCCAGAGCTGCGATCAACTCGCGCATGGCGCGGGCCAGCTCGCGGATCTTCCACACAGCGGCGATACGCAGCGACGTGGGATAGACGTCGTTGGTGGACTGGGACAGGTTGACGTGATTGTTCGGATGGCAAAATCCGTACTCGCCCTTGGCGTGGCCCAGAAGTTCCAGGGCGCGGTTGGCGATGACCTCGTTGGCGTTCATGTTCACGGACGTGCCGGCTCCGCCCTGGATGACATCGACCACGAACTGATCGTCGAATTTGCCCTCGCGCACTTCCCGACACGCGGCCATGATGGCCTCGGCCACTTCCGGCTCAAGCAGCCCCAATTCCAGATTGGCCAGGGCCGCGGCTTGCTTGATACAAGCCAAGGCCCGGATCTGACCGGGAAAATGGGCGATGGGAATGCCCGTGACCTGAAAATTCTCCATGGCTCGCACGGTCTGCACCCCATAATATGCCGTGACCGGAACCATGCGTTCGCCCAGACTATCCTTTTCGACTCGATGCTCCATGCGCTCCCCCCTTTACGGAATTTGAAAATCCCTTCAGAATCGGCGCATTCTTACCTGGAGGAATGCCCATGCCAAAGCTTTTTTTCACCCTTGTCCTGCTGACCTGCCTGGCGGCTTCGGCCCCGGCCGCCGACCTGCGCTGCCAGGGCGATCTGATGACGCCCGGCACCATCATGACCAAGGTTCGCGCCAAATGCGGCGAGCCCAAATGGGAGGACCGCGTCGGCGAGATCACCGTGGTCCGGGATGGCGGGGAGCGCCTGCTCTATATCACCGAGATGACCTACGAAGTCAGCGGCGGCTACTACGTCCTGACCTTCGAGGGCGGCGAGTTGAAAAAAACCGAATACTACCAGCAATGACCGACGGGAGACGAATGGACATCCGGATCATCTACTGCGGCCTGTGAATGGGCTACGCCCAGCGCGCCGCAAGTCTTGCGGACCGCATCGACGCGGAACTCGGCATCAAGGCGACCCTGGAAGTCGGGGCCAAGGGCGCGTTCGAGGTCATCGTCGATGGCCAGCCCCTGTATTCCAAGGCCGAAACCCGGCGCATCCCCTCGGCCGACACTGTCCTCGACCTGCTCCGCGCGCGCTGAACCGCGTCGACTCGCTCGCGTTCCCACAAAAAGCTTTTCATCGGCCTCGCGCCTGGGGTATGTTCATCGTAAATCCTGAACCAGTCCGACGGTGGCGCGTTCTTGCGCTTGCATCCAATCGAGTTCAGGAATAATTCCCAATAGAAGGAAGAACGTATGAACCACCTCGTCATCACCTGTCATCCTCGTCCGTCGAGTTTCACCCGCGCCATCGCCGACACCGTGGAAGCCGTGTCCGAGGCCCTGGGTCATGAAACCCGGTCCCGCGACCTGTACGCCCTGGGCTTCGAGCCCGTGCTGCGCTCCACGGACCTGGACGCCCTGGCCGCCGGAACCACGCCGGCGGATATCCGGCACGAGCAGGAATTCCTGCTCTGGGCGGACATGCTGACCCTGGTCTACCCTGTCTGGTGGGCAGGAATGCCGGCCATCCTCAAGGGATATATCGATCGGGTGCTCTGCCCCGGCTTCGGTTTCGAACGGATCGGCAGCGCGACAAATGGCCCACTGGCCGGCAAGAAGGTGCTCATTTTCAACACCTCCGGCGCGCCGAGCAGCTTCTACGCCAAGCAGGGCATGCACCAGGCCATGTCCACCATCACGGACACGGGCATTTTCGAGGTCTGCGGCATGGAAGTGCTCCACCACGCCTTTTTCGGCGGGGTCACCACCGTGTCGGACGAGGTCCGCAAATCCTATCTGGCCGACGTTGAAGCCATCGCTTCCAGGTATCTCTAAACATCGCGTCCGCCCCAAGGAGGCCCGACCCCAATGGATAGTCTGTTTGAACGC
>CAYLNA010000303.1:0-2877 GCA_964384665.1 uncultured Desulfovibrionaceae bacterium
TTCGTGCGCGTGTCCACGTCGTTCAAGGACGCGACGCCGGGCTGGGGCCGGGGCTCCATGCTGGCCGCCGCGCATCCCGCGGCTGCGGCCTTGATCCAGGGCAAGCCGGCGTCGGGGCTCATGTTTGTGGGCGGAGCGTGGTGTCTGGCGGCCCAGACTCCGATTCGCGATCTGTCCGGAACCGTCATCGGCGCCCTGGAAGTGGCCCGCCCCCTGGTCAGTCCGGAGTTCGCGGCCTTCGTGCGCGAGGTCAACGTCGGCGGCCATGGCGGCACCTTCGCCGTGGACGGCCAGGGGCGGGTCGTTATCGGCCTGCCCGGCCTGGAGCGGGAATGCGCGGCCCTGGCCGCCGCGCCCGATCTGTCCTCCGGCGTGGTGACGCTCGATTCCGGCCGGGTCCTGGACGCGGCCCAGCGGGATTTCGCGCCCTGGGGCCTGCGCTTCGTGACCTGGGTCGACCGGGCCGACCTCATGGCCGGAGTCGACGCCCGTCTGGCGCGCTCGGCCCTGACCAGCGCCGGATTGCCATTGGTCCTGTCCCTGCTTTTGGTCTGGCTCATGGGGCGGCAACTGCTGCGGCCCATCCGCCGTCTGGCCGCGGTCTGCGAGGACGTGGGGCGCGGGGATTTTTCCTTTTCCATCGCCTATGCCGGCCGGGACGCCCTGGGTCAGACCATCCAGGCCGTGGCGGCCATGGTCGCGGAACTCAAGAACAAACTCGGCTTTGCCCAGGGCGTGCTGAACGGCGTGGTCGTGCCGTGCGTGGTCGTGGACACGGACAACCGTATTTTGCACGTCAATCCGGCCGCCCTGGACGTGGTCGGTCACGCGGGCGAGCCGGAATACTATCTGGGCCAGACCATGAACGTCTTCGCCTATGGCGGGGGCCAGGAACGGACCCTGACCCAACGGGCCATGGACGAGCGGCGACAGGTCGAGGTCGAAATCACCCTGAACCAGGTCGACGCGGAGTCCGTGGCCCATCTGCGGGTGGCGGCCACGCCCATTTACGATTTGGACGGGGAGCTGATCGGAGCCATGGCCATCTGGATCAATCTGAGCGAGGAAAAGGCGACCCAGGCCCACATCGAGGCCCAGAACCAGGCCATGACCCAGGCCGCGCGCGACGCCGAGGGTGTTTCGCGGGACGTGACGGCGGCGGCGCGGGATCTGGCCGAGTCCATTCAGGCTTCCCTGCGCGGGGCGCGGGAACAGCAGGAGCAGGCCGCGCGGGCCGCCCAGGCCATGGAGGGCATGCAGGCCTCCCTGTCGCGGGTCGAGGACAAGACCCGGTCCTCGGCCGAGTTGGCCGACCAAGCCGTGGCCAAGGCCAGGGGCGGGCACGAGGTGGTGTGGTCCTCGGTCGAGGTCATGGACGAGGTGGCGGCCCAGGCCCAGGCCCTGCACGCGGATTTGGGCCGTTTGGACGAGACGGCGCGCAGCATCGGAAGCATCATGAACATGATCGGGGACATCGCGGACCAGACCAATCTTCTGGCCCTGAACGCGGCCATCGAGGCGGCCCGGGCCGGCGAGGCCGGGCGCGGGTTCGCCGTGGTCGCGGACGAGGTCCGCAAGCTGGCCGAGAAGACCATGGGCGCGACCCGCAAGGTGGAGGATTTCGTCACGGCCATCGAGAAGCGGGTCGGGGAGAGCGCGGTCAAGGCGGCCCGGACCAACGAGTCCATGCTGCGCTGCCGGGAGCTGGTGCGCGGGTCCGGAACGGCCCTGGCCGAGATCGTGGACGTCATTGGCGCGTCCGCCCGCCAGATCCAGGACATCGCCCTGGACGTGGCCCTGCAACGCGAGAGCGGGGATCGGATTCTGACGGCCACGGACGAGATGTCCGTCATCGCCAGCGAGAACGCCCAGGCCATGGACGCCTCGGCCCGGGCCATCGCGACCCTGAACGAGCTGGCCGCGTCCCTCCTGGACAGCATCGGCGACATGGGGCTGGACGCGGCCGAGGCGGATCAGGTCACGCCGCTCGCGTGTCGGCTCGCGCCCCGCCCCTTCGAGGCGGACTTGGCCCTTTCAGCCTGAATCATTCCCGGTATTTTTGGATGACGCTGGTCGCGACCCCGGCTCCGAGGATGACCATGCTGGTCAGGCCCGTGGTGATTTCACCTCCGGGCAGATGGTGGCCGGCGGCGGACAGGAACATGACCGCGACCAGGAAGGCGATGGCCCAGAAGGCGGCCGGCTCCAGGTATTTGTACTGCTCCAGGGTCCCGCGCGCGACCAGATAGACGGTCATGGAGCGCACGAACATGGCGCCGATGCCCAGGCCCAGGGCGATGAGCCAGAAATTGTTGGTGATGGCGAAGGCCGCGACCACGCCGTCGAAGGAAAAGCTGCTGTCCAGGATTTCCAGGTATAAAAATCCCACCAAACCATTGCGCGCGGCCACGGCCGCGATGTCTCCCCCGCCGACGATATGCTTGAGCACGTCGATCAGGGCGTGGATCGCGAACCCGCTCAGACAGCTGATTAAAAACGTGTAGCGTTCGGACTGCGGCAGCAGTCCGCCGGCCAGCATGACCGTGATGATGGTCAGGCTGGCGGCCGCGTTGTGCACGCCGCCGGCCCGGGCCATGAATTTTTCCACGCCGGGCAGCCAGTGCGTCTCTTTCTCGATGTTCAGAAAATAGGTCAGGGCGACCATGAGCAGAAACGCGCCGCCAAAGCCCATGATGGCGAGGTGGCTCTGTTCCATGATCTGGCGGTAGCGCTCGGGCTGGGTCGTGGCGATGGTCCAGGCCTCGGTGAAGTGCATGTTGCCGGCCACGGCCGTGATCAGGATGGGAAAGAGGACGCGCATCCCGAACACGGCGATGGCGATGCCCACGGTCATGAACATGGTTTGCCAGAAGGGCG
>CAYLNA010000304.1:0-2877 GCA_964384665.1 uncultured Desulfovibrionaceae bacterium
TCCCCCCGCGCCTAGGCCCCGGCCATGTCGTAGGAGGAAAAGGCGAAACTGAAAAAAGCCTTGCCCTTGGTCCGCGAACGCAGCTCCGTGGAAAACCCGAACAAATCGCGCATGGGCGCCAGGGCCGTGATCCCGGAATCGAGGTCCGAGGTCCGCACGTCCAGGATGCGGGCGTTCTTGGCGGCCAGGAGATTGACGCAATCACCCACGTATTCGGCGGGCATGCGCAGCTCCACGCTCATGATCGGCTCCAGGATAACGGGCGCGGCCTGGGTCAGGGCCGCCTTCATCGCCTCCAGGGTCGCCATGCGCACTCCCAGATCGGTCAGGCCGCCCTCCAAGGGTTCGATGGCTTCGAGCCGGGCCGCGACATCCGTGACCACATAGCCCTTGAGCACGCCGGCCTGCAAGGAGTCCTCCATGGCCTTGAGCGCGATCTCGACCTGGGCGGAACGGGGCGCGGCGCTCTCGCACCGGTTGCCCGCCCCGCGCGCGGCCGGAGCCAGGGCGACGCGGACCACGGCCCGGTGCGCGTGCTCGCCGATGAGCCGCGCGCAACGCCCCTCGACCGTGGCTTCGCTCTGGATGGTTTCCAGGAAAATAACCTGGGGATTGCCATGGCGGAAGGGCGTCCCGCTCTCCCGGCGCAGGCGCTCCAGGACCACGTCCAGATGCAGTTCGCCCAGACCGGCGACGATGAGCTGGTCCGTGTCCGCGTCGGTGAAGGAACGCAGGGTCGGGTCCTCGACGCAATAACGCTCCAGGAGGAACTGCAATTTTTCCGTGTCGCTGGCGCTGCCCGGAACCAGGGCCACGTTGAGCACGGGCTGGAGCACGTCGATGTTTTCCAGGCGCAGCCCGGACTTGCCGGAAAAAAGCGTGTCCCCGGTGACGCAGTCCTTGAGCCCCGTGGCCAGGATGATTTCCCCGGCATGGGCGCTCGGGATGGCTTCGTGACGGTTGGCGTGGACCGTGTACAGTTTGTGGATCTTTTCGAAATGGCCCAGCCGGGAATTGAAGACCGCGCTGTTTTCCCCGATCTCGCCGTTGTAGACGCGGATGAAGATCTTCTTGTGCGCGCCCTCGAACATGACCTTGAAGACAAAGCCGACGAACTGGTCCGCGCCGACCCGTTCCCGGTCCATCAGTTCGCGCGCATGGGCCAGGGAAAAGGACTCCTCCGGCGCGGGCAGGAAATGCCCGATCCCGTCCATGAGGGGCTGCACGCCCACGTTCTTGAGGGCGCTGCCGCAATAGACGGGCGCGGCCCGCCCCGAAAGCGTGGCCCGACGCACGGCCGGGAGCAGGTCGGATTCGAGGATGTCCTCGTCGTTCAGATATTTTTCCATGATGGCGTCGTCGAGATCGGCCAGGGCCTCGATGCAGGCCCGACGGCGGACGGCGATTTGCTCCTGGTCGGCGGCGGGCGGGTCAGCCTCGCGGATCGTGGTCCCCTGGTCGGCCGGATCGAAGGTGAGCAGCCGCCCCCGCACCAGGTAGATGACCGCGCCCTCGACGCTTGGGGAGGGCATGGTCAGCGGCAGGGGCGTCACTCCGAAGCGGGTTCCGATGTCCTGGACCACCCGCCAGTAATCCGCTCCGGGGCGGTCGGTCTTGTTCACGAAGACGAGCTTGGGCAAATGGTATTTCTCGGCCTGCTTCCAGACCGTTTCGCTTTGGGACTCGATTCCGTTGACCCCGCAAAAGACGACCACGGCCCCGTCGCACACCCGCAGCGAGCGCTCGACCTCGACATTGAAATCGACATGGCCGGGGGTGTCGATGATGTTGATGCGGCTGTCCTTCCACTCGATGGTCGTGCAGGCCGAGGTGATGGTGATCCCCCGCTTCTGCTCCTCCTCCAGATAGTCCATGGTCGCGTTGCCGTCGTGGACTTCCCCCAGGCGGTGGATCTTGTGGGCGTAAAAAAGCAGGCGCTCGGTGAGGGTGGTCTTGCCCGCGTCGATGTGGGCGATGATGCCGATGTTGCGGAAGGCGCGCGTTTTTTTCATGGGTTCAGGCGTAGGAAGAGGTTGTGTGACGGAAGGTCGCGGGCGTGATCACGTCCCAGACCCAGCAGCCCAGCAAGTTCTCGGCCATGACCACGGGCGCGGCGCCGGGCTCGCCGCCGTAGGCGATGTAGGCGTGGGGACGGGCCTGGGCGTCGGCGGTCACGGCGCGGTAGGCCGCGACATACTCGGAATCGGGAATCTGGACGCGGACGCCGTAGCGGTCCGCGTCGGGGCGGACGACACGCGGGAAATCCACTTCCAGGCCAGCCAGGTCCACGACCAGGCCCGGCCCGGCCTCGGCCAGCACGGGCAGGAGGCGCTGGGGCTCGCCAGTGAAAATCTGGTCCACGGACAGAAAATCGCACCCGAACAGAAACGGCTCCGTGACCGGGCCGGCGACATGCACGACCAGGGTTCCGACCTTGGCCACCAAGGCCTGGACCATGGCCGAAAAAACAGCGGTCAGCGGAAAGCGGCGCGAATCCACGGTAAAAAGAGCCCAGTCCAGCCGCGCATCGAGCACGGTCCGCTCGACGTGTCCGAAGCGCCGCGTCTCGGACACGGGCTCCATGCCCGTCTGGGCCAGGGCATGGGCAAAAGCGACGGCATTCTTGATGATGGACTTGTGCATGGGCGGACAGGAATCGTAGGCCGCGCCCAGGGCTGCGTCATCGATATCCGGCGCAAGGCCGTTTTGGGCCAGGATGTCTTCAATCACCAGGGGCTCCTTGCAAAAAAAATTGGGCAGGCCATGACCGGCCTGCCCGACTTTTCCATATTTCAAGGCGTTGCACAACAGCGCGCGCGGCGGCCGCGCGCGAAACTTTCCGGATCTAGAGCGCGTCCACGACCAATGATCCCATTT
>CAYLNA010000305.1:0-2872 GCA_964384665.1 uncultured Desulfovibrionaceae bacterium
GAAAAATCGACCACGATGGCCTGTCCGCCGGGGCGCAGCACCCGCCCCATTTCGGCGATGCCGGCCTGGGGCGCGGCCAAATGGTGCAGAACCAGGGACATGATGGCCGTGTCGGCCTCGGCGTCGCGCAGGGGCAGGTGCTCCAGATCGCCGATGCGCAAACTGACCGCCGGGCCTTCGGGCACGCGTTTGGCGGCCGCTTCGAGCATGCGCGCGGAATTGTCCACGCCGATGACCCGCCCGACCCGCCCGGCCAGATGTCCGAGCATGAGCCCCGGCCCGCAGCCCAGATCGACCACGGTTCCGGGTTCCCGCAAACGCTCCAGGATGGCGCGGCCGAGGTCCAGGTCGCCCAGGATCTCCCGGCTCATGCGGGTCCAGTCCGCAGCCAGCTCATCGAAGAATCGAGCCGTGGACTGTCGTCGATCGGCCAGGACCTGGGCCGCGCCCTCCAGATCGCGGGCGTGCTCGGACACGTCCGCCAAGCCATCCAGAACGGCGCGCAGCAGGGCCTGGGCTCCGTTGCCCAAGGCCGTGGAGTAAAACGCCCACAACCCATCGCGCTTGCAGTCCACGAATCCGGCGTCCATGAGGATCTTCAGATGCCGGGAGATCCGGGACTGGCCCATGCCCATGACCTGCACGATCTCGCCGACGTTCAGTTCGTGGCGGGCCAGGACGCCCAGCAGGCGCAGCCTGGTTTCGTCGGCCAGGGCCTTGGTTTGGGTCAGGAGATGCATGGCGTGGATTCACCCTTCGTTTCTGTATATCAAGATATTTTGATATAGCAGCGTCTACATCCCGTCCGGCCCAGCGTCAAGGCCGGGATGAAGGCTTGCCGCCTTGTTCCAAGCCGATTAGGACAGGCCCATGCGAGAACGACAGCGGAAAGTTTGCGCCATGGACGAGGCCCTGAAGGTGGCCCTGGGCTCGCCCGAGGCGGCCCTGGAATTGGCCATCGCCCGCTTGTGGCGGCATTGGGCGGAAATTTTGGGCCCGGAAATGGCCGAAATGATCCGGCCCCTGGGCCGACGCAAGACCACCATGCTCCTGGGCGCGACCAATTCCATGGTCATGCAGGAATTCACCTTCCTCGGACCGGAAATTTTGGAAAAAGCCAACGCGTTCCTGGGAACCGCCTATTTCCAGGAGGTCAAGCTCGAACTCATGAGCGGCCGCCCCAGCCTGGACCATTCCCTGCTGCCGGCCCCGCCGCCCAAGCCCGCCGCCCCCCGGCCCGATCCCCTGGGCAATCTCTTGCCCTGCATGGACCCGTCCTCGCCGGTGACCGCCTGCTATCGGCGCTACGTCAAGCACTTTCGTCCCGACCTTGTTCCTCCGGAGTCCATATGAATCGTCTTGCCTTGTGGGTGGCCTGCCTTGTTTTCGCGCCAACGATGCTCTTCGCCGGCGACGGACGGATCGTGCGCGACTATGTGCCCGGCGGCCTCGCCGCCCATTTCGAGGAACCGGTCGCGGTCTGGATCGGCGGAGAGGACCGCTTGGAGGGGCAGTATTACGTGGAAACGGTGCTGCGGGAAATCGAGCGCATCATTCCCCACGTGTCCATCAGCCAAGTCTCGTCCAAGAGCCAGGCCAATGTCTGCATCCATCTCACGGATTCCCATGAAGAATGGCGGGAAACCATCGTCAAGAGCGAGGCGGGGCAGGCCATGTGGCAGGAAAGCGGGGAATTCATCCGGGGCTTCACCCGTCTGGTTTCCACTCCGGACCGGCGGATCAAGCGGGCCGACATCGTGTTGCACCTGGATTTTCAGACCTCGGGCGGCCAAAAACTGTGGGTGGTCCGGCATGAACTCATGCACGCCCTGGGCGTGACCGGACACCCACGTAACCATCCGGATTCCGTGCTCAACTCCATGCAACCCCAGGAAGACAAGAACGGCCTTTTTTCCGACGACGACAAGGCCGTCCTCCAAGCCATCTACGCCGAATAACCGACCCGCGCCCGAGCCCAGGCCGCCCGGTTCGGGCGCTTTGGACCAAATCAGCGCTGTTTTTGGAACTCGTCCCTGGCGGCGGGCGGAGTCAGGGCCATGGCGGGCGCTTGCGGCGCGAAGTCGCAGGGGGCGGTGAATTGCGTCCATTCCCCGCTGTAGGGATGGAAGATGCCGAGTTGGCTGGCGTGCAGCAGCAAACGGGTGGTGGGCGCGTCGGTTTTTTCGCGGCCATAGAGATTGTCGCCCACGATGGGGTGGCCGAGGCTGGCCAGATGCACCCGCAGCTGGTGGGAGCGTCCGGTGCGCGGCGACAGGCGGACCAGCGTGGTTTTCTCGAATCGATCCAGGACTAGATATTCGGTCTGGGCGGGCTTGCCGGTCTGGTGGCAGACCATCTGCCGGGGCCGGTTGGGCCAGTCGCAGATCAGGGGCAGGTCGATCAGGCCTGCGTCGTCCGCCATGATCCCGTCGACCAGGGCCAGGTAGATCTTGCGCGTGCGGCGGTCCTGGAATTGCTGGCGCAGCGCGGCCTCGGCCTTGCGCCGCGTGGCCACGACGAGCACGCCGGAGGTGCCGAGATCGAGCCGGTGCACGGCCTGGGCCTGGGGATGGGCCGCGCGGATCCGGGTCAGGATGGAATCGGCCAGATCCGGGGTGCGTCCCGGAACGGACAGGATGCCGCTGGGCTTGTTGACCACGATCATGTCCCGGTCCGCGTGGAGGATGTCGAGCCAGGGCGTGACCGGCGGCGCGTAGGGCGGGGCGGGCATGGCCATGTCAGGACCGCTGCCCGGACGCGGGCTCGTGCACTCCGAACTGATCGAGCTGCCAGCTGACGTCCTTGCCGATCATCCATCGCTTGCGCGCGGTCAGCCACCATGCGCCTTTCCATTTCCAGCCCGGGATGGACA
>CAYLNA010000306.1:0-2862 GCA_964384665.1 uncultured Desulfovibrionaceae bacterium
CGCCAGCTGCCGCCCAGCGACGCCTGCATCTCCCTGGGACAGGCGGCCTACGGCCGCTTGGCCCAGCACCTTTAACCGGAGCCCGTGACCATGCCGATCATGACTAATATAGGCGCCGTGCTGTCCACCCTGTGGAAGGTCGTGGACTGGATACGGCGGGCCGTGCTGAACGCGGTTTTTCTCCTGATTGTGACCGCCCTTCTGGTGGCCGTCTTCGCGGAACCCGAGGAAAGCCTGCATTCCAATTCCGTGCTGGTTCTCGATCCCTCGGGCCTGCTGGTGGAAGAAGTCCGGACTCCGGACCCGGCCGAGGCCATTTTGCGCGAGATGGACCGCGACAACGGCCTGGCCGAGGAGACCCGGACCCAGGATCTGGTCGACGCCATCATGCGCGCCGCCGACGATCCGAAAATCCTGGCCATGGTCGTCGAACCGAACAACCTGCGGGGCTGCGACACCGCCAAGCTGCTCTCCGTCGGCAAGGCCATCAAGGCCTTCAAGGAGCGCGGCAAGCCCGTGCTCGGTCATGCCACGGCCTTCAGCCAGGGGCAGTATCTCTTGGCCTCCTACGCCAACCAGGTTTCCGTCGCCCCCCTGGGCGGGGTGGCCATCACCGGCTACGGCCTGTATCCGACCTTTTTCAAGGGGCTGCTGGACAAAGCCCGGGTCAATTTCCACGTCTTCCGCGTCGGCGACTACAAAAGCGCGGTGGAGCCCTTCACCCGCGAATCCATGTCCGAGGAAGCCAAGAGCATGAGCCTGGCCTGGCTGAACGATCTGTGGCGGATCTACCAGAGCGAGGTCGCCGCCAACCGCAAGATCTCCGCCGACGCCGTGAGCCATTACGTGGAAAATATCGACACGGCCCTGGCCGCCGCCTCCGGCGACGCGGCCAAGCTGGCCGTGTCCGCCAAGCTGGTCGACAGCATCCAGACCAAGGATCAGTTCGAACAAGCCCTGGCCGACAAGCTCGAAACCAAGGCGGAGAACCTGCACCGGGTCGGGTGGCGGGACTATCTGCGCGCCAATCCCGTCCCGGAACCACGGGCCCGCGAGGTGGTCGGCGTCATCCGCGCGCGCGGGGCCATCATGCCCGGCCGACAGCCGGGCGACATGATCGGCAGTCAGTCCGTGGGCGAACTCTTCGAACAGGCCCGCAAGGACCCCGCCATCGTGGCCGTGGTCCTGCGCATCGACAGCCCCGGCGGCAGCGCCACGGCCTCCGAGGAAATCCACCGCGAGATCGTCCGCACCCAGGACGCCGGCAAGCCGGTGGTCGTGTCCATGGGCAGCCTGGCCGCGTCCGGGGGCTACTGGATCGCCTCGGCCGCCAACCGCATCGTGGCCGAGCCCAGCACCCTGACCGGCTCCATCGGCATCTTCGCAGCCTTCCCGACCTTCGAGAACACGGCCCGCGAATGGGGCGTGACCACCGACGGGGTCGGCACCACCAGTCTGGCCGATCTCGGCCATCCCCTGCGGCCCCTGGCCGGCAAGACCGGAGCCGCCCTCCAGCAGCTGCTGCGCTTTGGCTACGACACCTTCCTGCAGCGGGTCGCCAAGGGCCGGCGCATGGGCGTCGACCAGGTCGAGGCCTCGGCCGAGGGGCGGGTCTTCAGCGGGCGGGAAGCCCTCTCCCGCAAACTGGTGGACCAGCTGGGCGGCCTGGACGACGCCATTCTCGCGGCCAGCGATCTGGCCGGACTGAGTGCGGCCGCCAGCAAGGAACTGCGGCGCGAACTCTCGCCGCGCGAAAGCCTGATGCAGCGTCTGTTCTCTTCCGGGACAGCCCTCTTCGCCACGCGCGCCCCCCATCTCGGCGCCTTGCTCTCCACCCTGGACGACCAGGCCCGGCTGGCGTCCTCCTTCGCCGACCCTCAGCACCTCTACGCGCGCAGCCTCGAATGCGAGGCCAGCCTGTATTGATCCCATTCGCGTCCCGCCCGGTCCTGTCCGGGCGGGACGCCTTTTTGCGCCTTGCCAAGCCAGATTCGAGCGTTTAGAAATTTTCCCTTTCCCGTTCGCCCCGGACGCGCGCCTTCCGCCGCGCCGAACCAACCGCCGTGCTTCAACGGCGCTATCCATACGGTGTCATCATGCCTCAAAAAGGACCACATATCTCCCTTGCCCCCGAACGTCTGGTCAAGCGCGTCCTGGGCCTGCCCCTGGAAGAGTTTCAGACCTGGCCCGAATATCTCCAGCAACTGGCTCTGGACCTGGCCGAGGAACTGTTCATCATCCGCTACAACCCCTTCATCCCGGCCAAGGACGTGCGCCAGAGCGTGGACGCCCGCCTCCAGGCCGAACGCTCGGCCCTGTCTCCGGAATACTACCGCGAGCTGTCGGGCTGCTTGGAGCGGTTCTGGCAGAGCTTTGAAGCGGACCAGAAATTCAGGACCGCCCTCATCGGCCGTCTCTCGGCCATCATGGACAAGGAACAGATCGTCGCCGCCGCCAACAACCTCATCGAGTGCTCCACCGACGCCACGGACCTGCGCATGGAACTGCCGGCCCTGGTCGTGTTCCCGGAAAACACGGCCCAGATCCAGGGCGTGATCCGGCTGGCCAACGAGATGGGCTTTCCCATCGTGCCGCGCGGCGGCGGGTCCGGCCTGACCGGCGGCGCGGTTCCGGCCAAGCCGCGCACGGTCATCCTGAGTCTGAGCCGACTCAAGGAAATCATCGACATCGACACGCGGGAGCGGACCATCACCCTGCAGTCCGGCGTCATCACCCTGAACGCCATCCAGGCCGCCGCCGCCAAGAACCTGCTCTTCACGGTCGATCCGGCCTCCAAGGCGGCCTCGTCCATCGGCGGCAATGTCTCGGAAAACGCGGGCGGCCCCTTCGCCTTCGAATACG
>CAYLNA010000307.1:0-2861 GCA_964384665.1 uncultured Desulfovibrionaceae bacterium
ATCATCCTGCCCGGCCGCAACAACCTGCCCTTCGTGCACTGGGCCACCCGGCACATCCTGGACGACCTGCTCCGGGCGGGCATCGCCATCGCGTATCAGCCAGCTCCCTTCTGTCACACCAAGCTCATGCTCGTGGACGGATGCTACGTGCATCTGGGCTCGGCCAATCTGGACAACCGCAGCCTGCGCCTCAACTTCGAGCTGACCCTGGAAGTCATGGATCACCTTCTCCACGCCCAGCTGGAGCGTCACTTTACCGAGATCTGGGCCGGGAGCCGTCCCCTCTCCCGCCAGGAGCTGTTGGCCCGTTCCCTGCCCATCCGCATTCGGGACGCTTTTTTCTGGCTCTTTTCGCCCTACCTGTAGCCGTTCTTCAGCGTGGAGGCAGGAACAGGCAGCGCGGGGCCTGACGGACCCGGACCCACACGGCCCGCCCCAATTCCCGCCAACTTCCCAGACGAACGCCCCGCGCCCGCAAGGCCAGATTCAGAGTCAGGCCAAAGCTGACGGCCAGATTGACCCCGCCCACCAGCAGCACAAAAACGAAATACATCATAAACCCAATCAGCCCCGGAAATTCCGCGCCCGCCGCATAGCCTAGGTTGGCCACGGCAAATGCCACGTGGCGGATGTCCAGGGGCAGGCCGGTGACATGCCCCACATAGCCGGTCACGCCCAGGAGCAGGCCAAAGCAAAAATTTCCGGCCAGCGCCCCGTAGTTGGCTCCCAGATATGCGGCCACGCGGTCCCAGGCCGCGTCAGAAAAAACGCGCGGCCGCAAGGGATGACGCCGGATACGCTCGGCCAGGTTCAAATACGCGGCCCTGTTGTCGAAATATCCGGCAATGAGCCCGGACAGACAAAGCCAGACTCCGGCGATGGCCGCATGAAAAAGAGCCAGACCGGACACGGGCGTCAGCTCGTGCAGCATGCGCGCGCCCTTGAACGCGGGCACAAGCGGCCCATCGCCCAGCCAGGCGACCGCGCCGGCCACGACCAGGGCCGTGGGCAAAGCCGCACCGACATTGCCCGCCACGGCCGCAAATTGTGAACGCGCCACCCGGATGCAGACTCGGGCCACGGTATCCAGGTTGGCCCGGCCCTGGCCGGCGTCATCAATGGCCGTGGCGATATAGGCGGCGGTCATGGCTGGCTGCTTGGTGGCCACGGTTCCGTGCAGGAGATGGATGACGATGAAGCCCAGGCCGTAATTCAGACTGACCCAAACCGTGGTCCATCCCGGCGACAGGCCCAATCCGGTCAGACCGATCTTGATCAGGGCCATGAAGGCGATGACCACGCCCGCACCCAGCCCCCGCCAAATCATGGTCCGATATTCGGCCCTGGTCTCGGTTACGTAATGCTCGCCGGTCTTCGCCGCGTTGCCGACAATGCTTTTAGCCACCAGCCGTCGCGTCTGCCGCAGCAGATGGCCCACGCTCTGTTCCTTGCGCTGGGCCGCCACGAAGGTCGTGAACAGAGCCACGGCCCGGCTGCGCACGGCGGTCACGTCGGGCGTGGCCAGGATGAAGAGCAGGTCCCGCACCCGGTGCAGGGTCTGCTCCATGCGCTCCAACAGATAGGTCAGCTCGAAGCTGCTGCCCCGGCGCACCGAAAGCTGGCGGAAACTCTGGATCTGCGCGTCGGTCTGTTCCAGCAGAACCCAGGCGTGGCGGACATCGAACGCGGGGGAAGGAAGCGGTCCATGCAGGGCCGCGCGGGCGGACTGGACAAAAAGGTTGATCTCGCGTTCCTGGGCGATGAGACACGAATCCCGACTGGCAATGGCGGGGTCGATACGCAGAAACTCGCCCTCCATTTCCTCGGCCGCGAGCCAGATGGAGAGCATTTCCAAGGCGTAAAGGGCCTCGGAGCGCAGATGCCTCCCAATTTCACACTCCGAGTCATCGGGCACGAACAGGACGTGCAAGCGGGTCCAGACCCCGGTCGGCACGGCCGCGACCCAGAACGGGTCGCGCGGATCATCAAACAGGCGCGCGAAAAAATCCTTGGCGCTGAAGGGTGTGGGCGGCTCCGGCAGGATGCGGCCGTGAATCCGCCGCGACAATTCCGCACCGAAACCCCGCCGGGGCAGAATTCCGGTTTCGCTGTACAAGGGCAGAAAACGCAGTCCGGTCATGAAGGCGCACAGCCTGATCCGCAGTTCATTCAGCAGGCCGGGCCGAGCCAACAGCGTCTGTTCCAGGAAGAAGACTTTTTCATCCACTTCCCCGCCCCAGTCCGGACCCAGCGGCCGCAGCCAACCAACGAGCCGAATCAGGATCTCCTCCCCCGCCTCCAGCCCGGCCAGATCACCAAGCAGGTCGTCCAGGATTTCTCCGCCCATATCGTCCCTCCCGCGTACCGTGGTTTCGATCAACCCGTGCGTGACACCACGCAGGTCAACGCGGCCCATATACCCGCGCTATCGTCCACGCGGCAAGGATCTGGGCGCGCGGGCGCCGAAAAACAGGAAACAACGGAGCCTCGGCCGTGTGTCGGGGCTCCGTGTGGGGGGCATCACGGCGAAAAAATTTGAGGCGACGCGCATGCACCTCCGCCTACAACAGCTCCGCCGCGTCGAGAAACGAGACGCCCACGTCGCCGAGGGCTTCCGGTGCGAGATGTCCGTGCACGCGTTTGTCCCGCAGGATGAGAATGTCGTCCGTCAGCCGGGCCGCGAATCGCAGTTCGTGGGTAACCACCACCAGGGAGTAGCGTCCTTTCAAACCCGACAGCAACTCCGCGATGCCCTGAGCCGCCATGGAGTCCAGAGACGCCGTCGGTTCGTCCAGGAGCAGAACCCTGGGCTTCATGGCCAGGGCGCGGGCCAGACAGAGGCGCTGCTGCTGGCCGCCCGA
>CAYLNA010000308.1:0-2860 GCA_964384665.1 uncultured Desulfovibrionaceae bacterium
TGCGGGCCAGATCCAGGCGGTAGTCGTTGACATCGGTGATGACCACGTGCCGCGCCCCGCAAAAGCGGGCGATGCCGGCGGCCATGATGCCGATGGGGCCGGCACCGGTGATAAGCACGTCCTCGCCGACCAGATCAAAGGACAGGGCCGTGTGCGTGGCGTTACCGAGGGGATCGAGCATGGCGGCCACGTCGCCGGAAATGGTGTCCGGAATCTTGAAGGCGTTGACGGCCGGCACGCACAGATACTCGGCGAAGCAACCCGGCCGGTTGACGCCGACGCCGATGGCGTTGCGGCAGAGATGGCGCTTGCCCGCCTTGCAGTTGCGGCAATGGCCGCAGGTGATGTGCCCCTCGGCCGAGACCCGATCCCCGATCTTGAGGCCGCGCACCTCGCCGCCCATGTCCACGATGCGGCCGACAAACTCGTGCCCCACGGCCATGGGCACGGGAATGGTCTTCTCGGCCCACTTGTCCCAGTTGTAGATGTGCACGTCGGTGCCGCAGATGGCGGTCTTGCTGATCTTGATCAGAATATCGTTGTGCCCGACCTCGGGAACCGGGATTTCCTCCATCCAGATTCCAACCTCGGGCTTGGCCTTGACCAATGCTTTCATGGTTTCCATCGTGTATTCCCCTTCTCGATATCTTTTGAAAATTATTTCAGATCGCAGCGCCAGTGCTCCGGGCTGACGACAGCGGGTCGCGTCGACTGTCTGACCGAATCAGGCATCGTTTGGAGAACCGTCGCCATCCGCCCGAAGCGCGAACCGGAGTTCGTCAGAAGCGACGGTTCTTCTCTACGAGGCCGACGAGGGAGTTTCGACGCGGCCCGCTGTCGTCAGCCCGGAGCGCCCCCCGCAATCCCTAGATCACGCCCAACTCCTTCCCCACCTTCACAAACGCCGCCACGGCCCGGTCCAGATGCGCCCCCGTGTGGGCCGCGCTCATCTGGGTCCGGATGCGGGCCTGCCCCTTGGGCACCACGGGGAAACTGAAGCCGACGACGTAGATGCCCTCGTCCAGCAGCCGCGCGGCCATGCGCTGGGCCAGGACCGCGTCGCCGAGCATGACCGGGATGATGGGATGCTCGCCGGGGACCAGGGTGAAGCCAGCCGCTGTCATGGCCTGACGGAAATAACGACCGTTCTCCAGGACGCCGCGGCGCAACTCCGGCTCGTCACGGATCAAATCGAGCACGGCCAGGGACGTGGCCGCGATGACCGGAGCCAGGGTGTTGGAAAACAAATAGGGCCGAGAGCGCTGGCGCAGCCAGGCCACGATCTCGCGCCGCCCCGAGGTGTAGCCGCCGGACGCCCCGCCCAAAGCCTTGCCCAGGGTGCCGGTGATGATGTCCACCCGGCCCATGACCCCGCAATGCTCGTGCGTGCCCCGGCCGTTTTCGCCCATGAAGCCCACGGCGTGGGAGTCATCGACCATGACCAGGGCGTCGTGGCGGTCGGCCAGATCGCAGATGGCGGCCAGATTGGCGATGCTGCCGTCCATGGAGAAGACGCCGTCGGTGACGATGAGGCGATAGCGGCAACCGGCCGCCTCATTGAGACGCGCTTCCAGCTCGGCCATGTCGTTGTTGGCGTAGCGCAGGCGCTGAGCCTTGCACAGGCGCACGCCGTCGATGATGGAGGCGTGGTTCAGGGCGTCGGAGATGACCGCGTCCTCGGGGCCGAGCAGGGTCTCGAACAGGCCGCCGTTGGCGTCAAAACACGAGCTGTACAAAATGGTGTCGTCCGTGCCCAGGAATTCGGACAAACGCCCTTCCAATTCCTTGTGCACGTCCTGGGTGCCGCAGATGAAGCGCACCGAGGACAGGCCATAACCGTATCTGTCCAGGGCCGCGTGGGCGGCCGCGACCAGACGCGGGTCCCCGGCCAGACCGAGGTAATTGTTGGCGCAGAAATTGAGCACGTCCCGACCGTCGCTCACCCGGATCAGCGCCCCCTGGGGCGAGGTGATGACCCGTTCTTCCTTGAACAATCCGCTGGCCTTCAGGCCCGTTGTCTGCTCGGCCAGATCCGCCAAGATTCGTTTCATGCCGCCTCCGCATAAAAAATTACGATTTCCTTAATTTTACCACCGCTAAATTTCTTGTCAAGAAACTCAGCCGCAATATATTAACGAATACCGTAACGGTGCCGCGCGGCGACGCGCTTTGCCTTCAGCACCGGACACCGCTATGAGCGACGCGGGAGCAACCATGAACGAGACAACCATCCAACTCGACCAGACGGACCGGCAGATCATCGCCTGCCTGCAAGCCAATGGTCGGGAATCCTTCAAAAGCATCGCCCAGAAACTGGGCGTGTCCGACGGCACGGTCCGGCTGCGCACGGAGCGGCTCATCAAGAGCGGCTACCTGCGCATCTCGGCCGCCGTCGATCCCATGTTCTTCGAGGACGGGCTGACGGCCACGGTCGGCGTGAGCCTGGAGGGCAGGGCCAACCAGGAAATCATGCGCGCCATCGCGGCCCTGGACGGGGTGCAGTCCGTGGCCAATGTCTCGGGCCGCTTCGACCTGCTGGTCGAAATCCATGTCGCCTCCCGCAGCGACCTGCGCCGCTTCCTGGTGGACGACCTCTCGGCCGTGGGCGGCATCCAGAACACGGAAACCTTCCTCTATCTCGAAACCATCAACAAATGGGTGCACCAGCGCCCGGAGCCGGAACAACCATGAGCCACCTTCTGCACGGATTCACGGACCCGAAATATCTCGATGTGCTGATCACAAAAACCGCAGCCCGAATTGCCAACGCGGTCCGGACGATATAGATCACGGCATACACCAAAATACTCGGAGGCGCGTCATGCAAACCGCGAAACTGTTCACCAATGGCCGCAGCCAG
>CAYLNA010000309.1:0-2859 GCA_964384665.1 uncultured Desulfovibrionaceae bacterium
CGTCGATGGTCACGGCGCAGTCCAGCTCCGCGACGTCGTCGGCGGAAAAACCGGCAGCCAGGTACTCGTCCTTGAGGTCATAGGTCAGACCGATGCGCATCATGCGTCCTCCCCTGGGTCCGGATAGTGGAAAAGACGGTCTTCGTAGTTGCGCAGCCGCACGCCCTCGGCGTCCCGGCCTTGGGCGTAATCGGGTTGCAGCGGGATCTTGCCTCCGCCGCCGGGGGCGTCGATGACATAGGTCGGCACGCAGTAGCCCGAGGTATGCCCGCGCAGGCCCTTGATGATGTTCAGGCCCGTGGCCACCGTGGTGCGGAAATGGCCCGATCCGGGGATGGGGTCGCACTGATACAGATAGTACGGCCGGACGCGGTTGCGGATCAGGCCGTGCACGAGACGCTTCATGGTGTCCACGTCATCGTTGACCCCGGCCAGAAGCACGGTCTGGCTGCCCAGGGGAATGCCGCCGTCGGCCAGACGGGCGCAGGCCTGGGCCGTTTCGGGCGTGATTTCGTCCGGATGGGTGAAATGCAGGCTCATCAAGAGCGGATGGTAGCGGCGCAGCATGCGCACCAGGGCTGGAGTGACGCGTTGCGGGAGCACGGCCGGAACCTTGGTCCCGATGCGCACGATCTCCACGTGCTCGATGCGGCGCAGTTGGGACAGGAGCCATTCCAGCTTCATGTCCGGCAGGGTCAGCGGGTCGCCGCCGGAAACGAGCACGTCGCGGACCTCGGGACGGGCGCGGATATAGCCCAGGGCCGTTTGCCAGGAGCGCAGGTCCGCGTGTCGCCCGACGCGGCCGACGAGGCGGGAGCGCGTGCAGTAGCGGCAGTAGGTGGAGCAGAATTCCGTGACCAGGAACAGGACCCGGTCCGGATAGCGGTGCACGATGCCCGGCACCGGCGTGTGGCCCTCCTCGCCCAGGGGATCGGGGCGTTCGAAGGGCTGGATTTCGGTCTCGCGGCGGTCGGGCAGCACGCAACGCCGCACGGCCGCGCTGCGCGAGGCGACCCAAAGGTAATACGGGGTCACGGCGGCGGGGAGGGGGCTTCCGACGGTGTCCAGGTCGGCGGGCAGACCAAGAATGCGGGCCATGGCGGGGGCCGAGGTGATGCGGTGCTTGAGCTGCCAGCGCCAGCTGTTCCAATCCTTGGCCGTGGCGTCGGGAAAGTGGGCGGCCAGGAATGCCAGCGGCGGCGTCCAGGACGCCTGCTCCGGATCGGCGGAGCCGGGGAAGATGCGGGGGCGGGAAGAAACGGCTGCTTTGCGCGTGATATCTGGAGGTTCTTCGTTCACAGCCTCGACAGTGCTCATGATGGTCCTCATTGTCGGTGAAATGTGCATGGCATGCCGACCGGAGCGCCGGCGACAGAGCGGAAAGCATGGGCTGTGCCACGATAATAGATTTTTGAAATTATTGTGAATTTACTTGGGTTAACACTTCTGGAGGGAACTCGGACTTCCGCTTTTGCCCCGTGCTTCCGAGGCGCGGACGAGCATTCCGGCTTCGGACAGTGACGGCCCGAATTCGGAGAAAATGGGACAAAAGCTGATTAAACCAAATAATATCATATTGTTATGCTCAAAAAAAGAACTTATTTTTCTCGGCCGTGGGTATAGGAACAAAGTGTTCTTTATTAAGGACATGGGACGAGGCAGGGCGCTTGGGCGGCCTGCCTCCATTCGCGCCTGTTCCGCATGGTTTTGGTCCCGCGCGGTTCAGCGCGCCAGCCAGGTCTCGTATTTTTCGCGCATGTCCTGTGAAAAGCAGACGAAGATGACCTTTTCCGGCAGGGCGTTCGCGGCCAGGAAGGCGCGGACCTCGCGCACGGCGATTTCGCTGGCCTGGGTCCAGGGGAAGCCGTAGATGCCGCAGCTGATGGCCGGGAAGGCGACGGTTTTCAGGCCGTTGTCCCGGGCCAGGGCCAGGCTGTTTCGGTAGCAGGAGGCCAGCAGTTCCGGCTCGTTCTGGGTTCCGCCGCGCCAAACCGGTCCCACGGTGTGGATGACGTGCCTGGCCGGCAGTTGATAGCCCTTGGTGATGCGGGCCTGGCCCGTGGGGCACCCGCCCAGGGTCCGACATTCGCCCAGCAGGCCCGGCCCGGCCGCGTTGTGGATGGCCCCGTCCACGCCCCCGCCGCCCAGGAGCGAGGAATTGGCCGCGTTGACAATGGCGTCCACCGCCAGATCCGTGATGTCGCCGATGATGACTTCGATCATGATTCCCTCCGTCCGTGATGGGTTTCCGTTCTCGTCCAACCGTTGACCGCCTTGCCCCGACGTTTTGTCAGTCCGTCCCGTTCCCCGCTCGATTGCCGGCTTCCACCCTGGCCGCTCGTCGGTCTGATCGGCGATCCTTGCGCGGTTCGCGCTCGTGGCCGGCTTCGGTCGAACGGCGCGCTCCGCATGGCCGGCGGCGCATCAGGCCTGTTTGCCCTTTCCGGAATTCGCCGTTGACCAGTGACCATTCCAGCCGTCCTTTCACCGGAAAACGGATGCACCGGGCAACAATCCATGCCATGAAGCCTCCAAGTCGGGGATGATTTTGATTCCGCGAACCGCGATCCAAGGAGGACGCCATGGAAAGGTCGATGCAACGGTACTGGAAAACGAACAAAACGTACATGATTCTGCTTTTGACCTTGTGGGGGGCTGGTTTTTTAAAACATAACGATCGGGGCAGGGCGACCGCCCTCCTCGTCGGGAGCGCCACATGAGCCCGGCCCCTCGGGATCACGACGCCATTTTGGACTTTTTGCGGAGCACGTTGCCGTTTTCCGATGTGGACGAGCCCGGCCTGCGCCGCATCGCCCGGCACTGTCTGGTGGATTTCTTTCCGGCCGGAACCCGCCTTTT
>CAYLNA010000310.1:0-2859 GCA_964384665.1 uncultured Desulfovibrionaceae bacterium
GGACGCGGCCCCGGTTCCAGCCGCTGCGCCCGATCATCCTCGGCCGGCACAAGCGCCCCGCGCACGAGGCGGACCGGCTCCATGACAATACCCAAATCCTCGGCATAGCGCTTGGCCAGACGACTCTCGGCCACGGTCATCAGCGACAGCACGGCCCCTGGCGCTCCGGCCCGACCCGTGCGGCCGGCCCGGTGCAGGTAATCCCGGCTCTGGCTGGGCGCGTCGACGTTGACGACCAACTCCACGCCAGCGATGTCCAAACCCCGGGCCGCGATGTCCGAGGCGATGAGCACCTGGGCCTGTCCCTTGCGAAAGGCTTCCAAGGCGGCCTGGCGGGCGAATTTGTCCCTGGCCCCGTGCAGGTCGGCCACGGCCAGACGGTGATGCTCCAGCCGTTCGGCCATGCGCTCGGCCGAGGCCCCGCGATGCACGAAAACCAGGGTCCGGGCCGGCTCCAGTCCGCGCACGGCCTTGCGCACCCAATCGATCTTGTCCCGTTCCTCGCAGATCAGATACAGGTGGCGAATGGCCGGGTTGATCCGCTCCTCCCGCACCCTAACCGTTTCCAGATCCGGCGCCAGGCCCGTGGCCACGCGGGTCGCGGCCGGGCCCTCGGTGGCCGAGACAAAGACGAAACGGGTCGCTGGTCCCAGGTCCGAGGTAATGCGCCGAATGTGCTCCAGATTTTCCTCGATCAGCAGGCGGTCGGCCTCGTCGAAGACCAGCCAGGCCGCATCGCGCAGCTTCAGCTTGCCCAGGTCCATGAGATGGACCATGCGCCCGGCCGAGCCGACCACCAGATGCGGCTTTTTCTTCAACCCCTCGATCTGCCGGCTGGACGCGGCTCCGCCAATCAGGGCTTGAACCCGAATCGGCAGCTCGGCCGCGCGAATCAACTCCTGGGCCACGCGCGTGATCTGCATGGCCAGCTCATGGGTCGGCGCCAAAACCACGGCCTGCAACGCGCTGCGGGACGGATCGATCCGCGACAGGATGGGCAGCAGATAAGCCAGGGTCTTGCCCGATCCGGTGCGGGAAACGAGCATGGCCGATTTTCCGGCCAAAAGGACCGGCGCGGCCTGCGCCTGCACGGGCAACGGCTCGCCCAGGCCCAAGGATTCCACGGCCCGGGCCAGATCCGGCGCGATGCCGAGTTCGGTGAATGACATATTGCTCCTTCTCCGGACGAACCGGAGACGTTGGGTGATAAAAGAATTCGATGGCTACAAAACCAGGGGGTCCAGATCGGCCCGCTCCCGGAATTCGTCGCCCTGGTCGCAACAGACAACCCGGTTTCGTCCTTGGTCCTTGGCCGTGTACAGAGCCTGGTCAGCCTGCTCCAGTAACTCGGCCATGCCGTGGTCTCCCTGGTCCAGGAGCGGAATCATGGTCGCCACGCCCAGACTGACCGTGACCCAGGACGACGCCGGCGACGCTCCGTGCTCGATGCGCAAATCGCGCACGGCCAATCGAATGCGCTCGCCCAGGAGACGGCCCCCGGCGGCCTCGGTGTTGGGCAGAACCAGCACGAACTCCTCGCCGCCATAGCGCGCGGCCAAATCGGCCGGGCGGCGGATTTGCTGCTGCAACACGGCGGCCACGTCGACAAGGCAGGCATCCCCTTTCTGATGGCCATGGCGGTCGTTGAACAGCTTGAACGAGTCCACGTCGAGCAGGATGACGGACAAGGGCGTCCTCTCGCGCACGGCCCGCCTCCATTCCTGCTTGAAGTAGGTGTCGAACATGCGCCGATTGGGAATGCCGGTCAGGCCGTCGAGCAGGGACAGTTGGGTCAGGCGTTCGTTGGCCCGTTTCAGTTCCTCGGTCCGCTCGCTGACGGTTTGAACCATGGCGTCGAAACTGCGGGCCAAACGGCCGATTTCATCCTCGCGGTCCATGTTCAAGCGCGCGCTGTAATCTCCGACGCGCTCCAAATGGGCGGCGTGCTCGGTCAGTCGCTGCACGGGCCGCAGGACCACGACCTGAAGCAAGAAATTGAGCATGACCAGGATCAGGATGACCGAAACGGCGAGGATGGCCGCCGCGTAACGCATGTTGACCAGGGCCTTTTTGGTGATCTCGCGCGGGAACTGATAGTCCACGCCAAAAATCGGACGCCCGTCCTGGTCCCGATAGGCGGAACAGATCCGGATGACATCCCCGGCCTGCTCCGTGGCGAAGGTCACGTTTTCGGTCTCCCTTTTTCCCGGACCGCTTCCGCCGCACAAGGCGCTGCCTGCGCCGAAAGGAAAGACAACCTCGAACGGAATCCTGGTCTGCTGGCGCAGGATGTCCTGGGTGTCCTGATCCAGCAGCCGCCCCATGACCAAAAAGCCGTTGCTCGGACCGGATTCGTCCGAGCGCAGAATTTTCCGCGTGGAAAAAAGCAACGGCCCATGCTCCGTCACGCAGATCTTGATCTTGCCCCCGGCCGAGGGAAACACGGGATGATCCCTGGCGATGCGTCCTTCGGCCAGGAAATCGAAAGCAATCGGCTCGGCGCTGGCGGGATTCATCGCCTGCATCCAGACCACTGCGCCATCCGGCTTGCAGTAGGCCACGAGACTCACCCGATTGTTGCGCTGGGTTTCCTCGTCAAGATTACTGGAAATGAACGCCTCGGACCGGGAACGCATGAATTCATACGAATCATCCCAGACCGCCCAGTCACGGCAGAGCAGGTCCAGATGCACGACTTCCCGGTCGAGGGCGTAAAAAATCCGGCGTAAATTCTCCTCGGCTTCGTTCTGTTCCAATTCCATGAAACTCGAATAGATGACGGAGCGCTGGATGACGAAGTCCACGCCTCCCAGTACGCTGAAAATTCCGAGAATGATGAAAAAGACCTTGCTCCGGATG
>CAYLNA010000311.1:0-2852 GCA_964384665.1 uncultured Desulfovibrionaceae bacterium
TCCACGCCGTCGACAAGGGTCCCGGCGTCGTCCTGATACTCGCCAACGCCGCCGCTGCCGCTGGCGCCGCCCGCGCTTGGTCCGGCCGCGGTTTCAATATTCTCCAAACCCAGGGACGCAAGAAAATCCGCGACGCTGAGAACAGTGCCGTCCGCCAGCACCACGTTTGGGGCCTCGCCCTCGCCCAATGCGGAAAAATCCAGCACGACCTGGCCGCCATCGGCAAAGGCGAAAACAATCGTCGAACCGTCAACCTTGGCTTCGGCCAGCGCGGTGAATTCCTCGCCGAGAACGATATCCTGGCCGGGCGCGGCGGTAATGACCACCGTCTGACCAGCCAGGGGTGCGTGAACTACGTGATCGGCGGTGGGATGCTGCGTCGTTTCTGCCATGGTTTCCTCTCCTGCGTTCCGGGGCTACAGCCGCGTCTGTCGACGAACTGTTGAATATTGAAAATGTGACGGACTCTTTATGTCGCCAAAGATTACGACATTGAAATCAGAGGCTTTTTTGGTCAAGTATGAACCAGATCCGTCGCGCGCTCTCCTCATTCGGCGCGCTGGATCTCAACACGCTGTTTTTCCTCTTAATATGCCCACAGACTCGGGGCCCACGGCGAAAAAACCATCCGAAAAACCATACTTTCAGGTGAAGACATTGCCCGCGTTTCTTGCCAGAATGAATTCCCGGGCATGATTTTTGTCCGAAAATCAAGCATATCCGAGGTCATACCTGCATGAACTCCCAGCTCGCACCTTCCGCCCCCAGCCCGGAGAGTCCGGAAACGCCGCAACGCGTCGCGGCGATCCACCTCACGCCGAGCCAGGTCGGCTTCACCCCGCCCTTGATTGGCTGCCTGACCGTTGTTTCCCGCTTGCAGGGCAAACCAATCAGCGCCACGGCGCTGGAAGCGGGTCTGCCGCGCACGGCGGAGGGGCTGACGCCCTACGCCTGCGTCCGCGCGGCCCGGCGCGAGGGCATCGACGCCCAGATCCTCTTCAAGCCGAACATCGGAAAAATCTCCCCCCTGAATCTGCCCTGCATCCTACTCATGACCAACGGCGAAGCCTGCGTGCTCACCGCCATGCACAATGGCGCCGCCACGATCATCATGCCCGAAACTCCGGAAGCGCCCTTCGAGACCACGCTCGAAAATCTGCGCGCGACCTATTCCGGGCACGCCATCTTTGCCCGCCCCAAGGCGTCCGTCGCGTCCTGGACCAAGGATCTGAAAATTTTCGACACCAAGAAATGGTTCTGGGGGACCATCCTCCACTTCCTGCCCATCTACCGCCACGTGGTCCTGGCCTCGGTCTTCATCAATATCTTGGCCATCGCCTCGCCCATTTTTTCCATGAACGTGTATGACCGGGTGGTGCCGAACAACGCCGTGGAAACCCTGTGGGTCCTGGCCGTGGGCGTGGGCCTGGCCTTTCTGTTCGACTTCCTGCTGCGCAACCTGCGCGGATACTTCGTGGACATCGCCGGCCGCAACGCCGACATCCTGGTCGCCAGCAAGCTGATGAGCCATCTCCTGTCCATCCGCATGGACCACAAGCCCGACTCCACCGGAGCCCTGGTCAACAATATCCGCGAATTCGACTCCCTGCGCGAATTTTTCAGTTCAACCACGCTGTTGGCCTTGGTGGATTTCCCTTTTCTCGTCCTCTTCATCGCCATCATCGCCCTCATCGGCGGCCCCGTGGCCGTGATCCCCGCCGTGGCCGCGCCCATCGTCATCCTCGTCGGGATGATCATGCAAGGCCCGCTCAAGCAGTCCATCGAAGCCGGATACCGCGAATCGACCCAGAAAAACGCGCTTCTGGTGGAAGCCATCGGCGGACTGGAAACCATCAAGACCAGCCGGGCCGAGGGCGCCATGCTCGGGCGGTGGGAAAAAATCGTCGGCATGGGAGCCGCGTCCTCCATCCGCGCCAAGGCCTTGAGCACCTTTTCCCTGACCTTCACCCAGTTTATGTCCCAGGCGGTCTATGCCGGCATCATCATCTGGGGCGTGTACCGCATCGCCGAGGGCGAAATGACCACGGGGGGGCTCATCGCCTGCTCCATCCTGGTCGGCCGGGCCATGAGCCCGCTGGGCGCGGTGGCCGCCATGCTGACCCGGCTGCAACAAAGCCGCATGGCCCTCAAGAACCTGGACCTGCTCATGACCATTCCCAGCGAACGGCCCGAGGACGTGCTGCACACCGAGCACCGGGATCTGCGCGCGACCATCTCCTTCGAGGACGTCAGCTTCAAATACCCAAACGCCGTGACCAACGCCTTGTCCCATCTCAATATCCAAATAAACCAAGGCGAACGGGTGGGCATTATCGGCAAGATGGGGTCGGGCAAAACCACCCTGGGCAAGCTGGTCAACGGGCTGTACGAACCCCAACGCGGAGCGGTCAGGGTTGGCGGGGTGGACATCAGACAGATCGATCCCGCCGAACTGCGGGCGCGGATCGGCTACATGGCCCAGGACAATTTCCTTTTCCAGGGCTCCGTGCGCGAGAACATCACCCTGGGCGCGCCCCAGGTCAGCGATCTCGCCCTGCTCCGGGCCGCGACCATCGCCGGCGTCGCGGACTTCATCAAGCACAACCCCGCCGGGTTCAACCTGCAGGTCGGGGAGCGCGGCCTCGGCCTGTCCGGAGGGCAACGCCAGGCCGTGACCATCGCCCGCACCCTGTTGCTGGATCCGGACATCGTCATCCTGGACGAACCCAGCAGCTCCATGGACGTGGTGGTGGAATCCCTGCTCAAGCTCCGCTTGGCTGCGGCCCTGCGAGGGAAAACCCTTCTCCTCATCACGCACCGCCCGAGCCTTCTGTCCCTGGTGACCCGCGTCA
>CAYLNA010000312.1:0-2847 GCA_964384665.1 uncultured Desulfovibrionaceae bacterium
GGCGGGGTGGGCATTGGCGGAGCCAATCCCATCCGCGTCCAATCCATGACCAACACCGACACCCGCGACGTGGACGCCACCCTGGCCCAGATACATGCCCTGGCTTCGGCCGGGTGCGAGATCGTGCGTCTGGCCGTGCTCGACGAGGACGCGGCCCTGGCGCTCAAATCCATTTGCGCCCGATCCCCTGTGCCGCTCATCGCGGACATTCATTTCGATTCGCGTCTGGCGGTCATGGCCGTGGAAGCGGGGGTGAAGGGCCTGCGCATCAACCCCGGCAACATCGGCGGCCCGGACAAGGTCGATCGCGTGGTCGATGCCGCCCGCGCTGCTGGCGTGCCCATCCGTATCGGCGTGAACAGCGGGTCCGTAGACAAAGAGTTGCTGAAGAAACACGGCGGCCCCACGCCCCTGGCCATGGTCGAAAGCGCGCTGGAACATGTCCATCTGCTCGAAGAGCGTGGATTCTACGACACGAAAATTTCCCTCAAGTCCTCCAGTGTCCTGGGCACCATCACCGCCTACCGGCTGATGAGCCGGGCCGTGGACTATCCGTTGCACATCGGCGTGACCGAGGCCGGCACGGCCATGCGCGGGGCGGTCAAGTCGTCCGTGGGGCTGGGCATTTTGCTGGCCGAGGGCATCGGCGACACCCTGCGCGTGTCGCTCACCGCCGATCCGGTGGAGGAAATGCTCGTGGCCTGGGAGATTCTGCGCTCCTTAGGCCTGCGCGCCCGTGGCCCGGAAATCGTGTCCTGCCCGACCTGCGGCCGGACCGAGATCGGGCTCATGGAGCTGGCCGATGCCGTGGAAAAGCGCCTGCGCCATGTGACGGATGTTTTCACCGTGGCCGTCATGGGCTGCGTGGTCAACGGACCGGGCGAGGCGCGCGAGGCGGACATCGGCGTGGCCGGGGGCCGGGATTCGGGTCTCATCTTCCGCAAGGGAGAGGTCGTGCGCAAGGTCAAGGGTCGGGCCGAACTGCTGCCCGCCTTCATGGAGGAGCTGGAAAAGTTCCTCGACGAGCGGCGCGGCGGCCGGTAAGCGCCACCGTTCAATCCGGACACGCCGAAATTTTTTGGAATCAGCCAACACTTTTCATCATAAGCCATAGGAGAACCCCGCATGCTGTTCAGCAAAATCTACGTCCCCACCCTGAAGGAAACCCCGGCCGAAGCCGAGGTGGTCAGTCACAAGCTGCTGCTGCGCGCGGGCATGATCCGCAAGCTGACCTCCGGCATCTACACCTACATGCCGCTGGGGCTTCGGGCCATCAACAAGGTCGCCAATATCGTGCGCGAGGAGATGAACCGGGCCGGAGCCCAGGAAATCTCCATGCCCATGGTCCAGCCGGCCGACCTGTGGCAGGAGAGCGGCCGCTGGGACTTCTACGGCAAGGAACTGCTGCGCCTGAATGACCGTCACGGCCGTGACTACTGTCTCGGACCCACCCACGAGGAAGTGGTGACCGACCTGATCCGGGGCGAAGTCCGCTCCTACCGGCAACTGCCCATCAATCTCTACCAGATCCAGACCAAGTTCCGGGACGAGATCCGGCCCCGTTTTGGCCTCATGCGCGGCCGCGAGTTCATCATGAAGGACGCCTATTCCTTTGATAAGGACGACGAGGGCGTAAACGTCAGCTACCAATCCATGTACGACGCCTACACCCGCATCTTCACCCGCCTGGGCCTGAAATTCCGGGCCGTGAGCGCGGATTCCGGGGCCATCGGCGGCAGTTTTTCCCACGAGTTCATGGTCCTGGCCAAGACCGGCGAGGATACCCTGGCCGTGTGTTCGAGCTGCTCCTACGCCGCCAATCTGGAAAAGGCCGAGACCAAGGCCGGCGCGCCCTGCACGGCCACCTGCGCTCCGTATGAGCTGACGGCCACTCCGGCCAAGCACACCGTGGAAGAGGTGGCCGGATTCCTGGGCGTGGCCACGGAAAGAATCATGAAGACCCTGCTCTTTGACGTGGACGGCAAGTCCGTGGCCGTGCTCCTGCGCGGGGACCGGGAAGTCAACGATGTGAAGCTCAAGAATCTGCTCGGCGCGACCAATGTCGAGCTGGCCACGCCCGAGCAGGTGAAGGAATGGACCGGCGCTCCGGTCGGCTTTGCCGGGCCGGTGGGCCTTACGGTTGACGCCATCTATGCCGATCATGAAATCGCCGCGGCCACGGATTTCGTGTGCGGGGCCAACGCCGCCGACGCGCACCTGATCCACGTCGATCCGCGCCGCGACATCACCCTGTCCACCGAGGCCGCGCCCACGGGCTACGCCGACCTGCGCTCCATCACCCTGGACGATCCCTGCCCGGCCTGCGGCGCGCCCATCACCATGCCCGAGGGCATCGAGGTCGGCCACGTCTTCAAGCTCGGCACCAAGTATTCCAAGGCCATGAACGCGACCTTCCTGGACGAGAACGGCAAGGAGCAGGTTCTGATCATGGGCTGCTACGGCATCGGCGTCAGCCGCGTGGTGGCGGCCTGCATCGAGCAGAACAACGACGACCACGGCATGATCTTCCCCCCGTCCCTGGCTCCGTTTGAGGTCACGGTCCTGGCCATGTCCACCAAGGACGAAAAGGTCATGACCATGGGCCGCGAAATCCACGACTGGCTGGAATCCCAGGGCATCGACACCTTGTTTGACGACCGCGACGAACGCGCCGGCGTCAAGTTCAACGAAGCCGACCTCCTGGGCTCCCCCATGCAGATCGTCATCGGCGGCAAGGGCCTGGAGAGGGGCGTGCTGGAAGTAAAGAATAGAAAGACCGGCGAGAAGCGCGAACTGCCCGTGGCGGAATGGCAGAAGGCCGTGCTGGCGTGGCGGGATGAAGTGATG
>CAYLNA010000313.1:0-2838 GCA_964384665.1 uncultured Desulfovibrionaceae bacterium
TGACATGGCGGAGAGACAAGGTGTTGGATTCGCCGGGCCGGGCATCGGGGTGGTCCTCTTCCATGAGCCGCATCAATTCTTCCTCCAGCATGCGGAACGCGCCGAATCGGGACAGGCTGTCATCGGCGATGCCTTTGCGGAGGAAGGCGGTCATGTTCAGGTCATGATCCAGGATGCGGGCCTGGCGCATGGAATGCAACGCCCCCAGGATTCTCTCGGGGGCCGCGCCCAGGCGCAGGGACAGGTCGTCCGTATTGAGCAGCTCCTTGGGCTCGGCCTGCATGAGCGCTTCGATCAGCCCCCGCCACAATTCCTGTTCGGATGCCGAAAGGTCGACTTTTTGCAGCCGCTGTTCGGCTTCCTCGCGGGAGGAAACCAGCATGGCGCCGTCAATGGCCAAAGTCTTGTTGTCGCCCCGGTGGAGTTTACCGGCGCGCTCCAGCCATGACAGCGCCGTGCGGACCTTGGTGTCCAGCAGGGGCTCCCCCAGGTCCAGGCTGTCGAAACTGAAGTCAGCCACTTCCTCGGCGGTGAGAATCTCTCCGGAAGTCATGACCAGGGTCGGATTATTGCGGGAGTCCGCGAGTCGTTTCAAGCCGCTGTAGAGATTCTTGATGTCCCGCAGCGAGAGTTCCGCGGCCCGGCACAGATCGAACTGGGTGTTCAAGTCCTCGGGGTCGAAGAGCAGGCAGCACATGGCCGGGTCCCGATCCCGCCCGGCGCGTCCGGCCTCCTGCAGGTAATTTTCCAGGGAGCCCGGCGTCGAGGCGTGGATGACGACGCGCACGTCCGGCTTGTCCACGCCCATGCCAAAAGCGTTTGTCGCCACGATGACGCGCAGCGTTCCGTTCAGGAAGCGGTCCTGCACGGAGCGCTTCTCTTCCGGCGTGCGGCCCGCATGGTAATAATCCACGAGCCAGCCTTTATCGGTCAGCAGTTCGGCGTACTGTTCCGTCTGCTTGCGGGTGGCCGCGAAGACGATGCCTCCGCCCTGGACATCCGGAGCCAACACATCCTTGAGGATGGCGTGCATGCGTTCGGGCTTTTCGGCCTCGGCGCAGGGGATGACGTCGAAGCGCAGGTTGGAGCGCTCGTGTCCGCCCTCGAAGAGAACCAAGTCCCGGCCAAGTTCCGTGCGGAAGTAGTGGATGATTTCGTCCCGGACATCCTGCTTGGCCGTGGCCGTGAAGCAGGCCAGCTGCGGTTCGGGATAGGGCGGCGGCGGAGTGATGTCTTTCAGGAACGTGGCCAGGGCCAGATAATCGGGCCGGAAGTCATGCCCCCATTTGGAAAAACAGTGCGCCTCGTCCATGACCACCAGCCCGATTTCCCGGCTTTTCAGCACGTTTTTGACCCCGGTGTTGCGTAGCTGCTCCGGGGCGATCCAGACCAGATCGCGGTCGCCGAGCCGGATGGCTTCCAGGGCCTTGCTTCGTTCCAACTGGGTCAGGGCGGAGTTGATGGTGCAACCCTTCAGGATGCCCTTGCGGGTCAGGCCGTCGACCTGGTCTTTCATCAGGGACTGCAGCGGGGAAACGATGATGGTCAGGGTTTTGCGCTGCTCGGCTCGGATCAGGGCCGGCAGCTGGTAGCACAGCGACTTGCCCGCTCCCGTGGGCAGAATGGCCAGGCAGTCCTTCCCATGGATCATGGTTTCGACCACCAGACGCTGCAGGGGCGGGTTCTCGTTGTGAATGGGCAGAAAATCATCGTATCCGAAAAAACGGCGGAGCTGGCCCCTGGGGTCAAAGGTTGTCGCGCAGTAGGCGCAGTCCGGATTGCGGCACGGATTTTCCCGCAGGGTGCGGAGCATGGCGGAAACCAGCGGATGGCGTTTCCAGACCCAGGCCGGGAGCACGGAATTGCCGCCGGCCACTTCCAGCCAGGCCAGGATGAATCCCAGGCAGCAGGTTTCGCCGGGTTGCTCCCAGAGCGCGGCGAAAACGTTTCGGGCTGCGTCAATACAGGCCAGGCCTTCGACCGCCTTCGACCAGAACTCCAGCGCCTGCATGTCGGTCATGGGCGGCTGGCCGGTCAGGCGGGAGAAGAATTCCGAAAATGCGCTTTGCGGGTAGGTCCGGTTCAGCACCGCCCCATAGAACAGGGTCTGGTTTTGGGGCAGGGCGCGAAAGGCTTCGACTTCGTCCAGAAAGACGCGGGTGGCCTGCACACAGTCCCGGAGCGGGTCGTTTACCGAGGCGCGGACAAGTTTATAGTCCTTGACCAGGTGATGATAGGGATTTTTGGGAAAGGCCAGGGGCGAGAGCACAAGGGTGTCCAGGGCCGGCAGGCGGAGAAACGCGGTTTGGGCATGGTGTTCGCGCAGCCAGGGTAGGTCATGGCCGATGACGTTGTGACCCAGGAGGAACGAGGCCGCGCCAAAAGAGTCAGACAATTCGGCCAGGGCGCGGCCGGGATCGAAGCGACCCTGATACGCGCGGCCGGTGCGGGTGGAAAGATTCGCGACCCCGATTTTGAGGAGGCGCTTTTCCTCGGGATGAATTTCCAGATCAAGGGCCAGGCCGTGCTGGATGTATGAGGAAAAATCGTGAAGGTGCATGCGCCGCGCCTAAAGTTGAAAATTTTTCTGCCTTTAGGGGAACTTGGGCGCAAGTGCAATGCGGAGATCAAGGTTTTGGAGCTGCGGGGGTGATGGCGGCCGTGCGTGGCCAGCGGAGACCGGACGCCGCGCGCACTCCTTGGGCTGATGCCGCGTCGTGGGAGTGCACGGGGCGGACCGTCATGCCTCGCCTTCCGACTCCTGCGCCAACCGCTCCCGCTGGCGTTCTTCCTGGCGCAGCTGGCGGCGCATCTGGGCTTCGCGGTTGCGGCGTTCTT
>CAYLNA010000314.1:0-2822 GCA_964384665.1 uncultured Desulfovibrionaceae bacterium
CTCTCAAGAATCTGAATGACACCATCTGGAGCGGTCCCTCCCCGAGCCTGGAGGAATTGGCCGCCGCCACGGGCGTCGCCGCGTCGGGAAGTGTGGCGGATTTGGGCGTCCTCTGTCGGCAGGCCCAGGATCAGGGACGGGCGGTCCACTACCTGCCCACGTATCAGGGCGAGCAGACGCTGAAACTTTCGCGAATATTGGGACAAACGCCGGAGCGCGTCGAAGCGGGAGCTTCGTCGACCTTGATCGAAGCCGTGGTGGACCTACGTGGCGTCAAATCCGAGGACGAGGTCGCGGAAATCCGATCGGCCATCGATCTTTCCGCCGCGATGTACGCCGATCTCATGGGACGATGCCGGCCGGGCGTGTCCGAGATGGAGCTGTATGGGCGGGTCCTGGGGTTGGTCTTGGCTGCGGGAAGCGGCGAAGCGTTTCCCATGATTTTGTCCCGGCGTGGCGAGGTTCTGCACAATCATGCCCACGATCAGGTCCTTGAAGACGGGGATTTGCTTCTGGTTGATTCCGGTGTGCGGTCCGCGCGGGGGTACGCCTCGGACATCACGCGCACTCTGCCCGTGGGCGGCCGATTTTCCGCGAGACAGCGCGATATCTATGCTGTGGCGCTCGCGGCCTTGCGCGCCGGCGTGGAATGCCTGGCTCCGGGCGTTCCGTTCCGGGACTGTCACGCGGCGGCGGCCCGGACCATTGTCGAGGGCTTGGGGGCGTTGGGACTCATGCACGGAGATGTCGACGAGGCCGTGGCGGCCGGGGCGCACGCCCTCTTTTTTCCACATGGCCTTGGCCACATGCTGGGGCTGGATGTGCATGACATGGAAAGTCTGGGTGAAGATCGGGTCGGGTATGACCGGGAATTCCGGCGCAGCGCTCAATTCGGACTGTCCGGGCTGCGTTTGGCTCGGCGGTTGCGGCCAGGTTTTGTCCTCACCGTAGAGCCTGGCGTCTACTTTATTCCAGCTCTGATCGCGCGGTGGAAAGAACAGGGGCTGCACGAACAATTCATCAAGTATACGGCATTGGAGGCGTTTCTTGATTTTGGCGGCATCCGCGTCGAGGACGATGTCTTGGTCACGGAGCATGGCGCGGAAGTACTGAGCGCGGCCATTCCCAAGGAGATCGCGGAGATCGAGGTTCGCATGGGGCGTGACCGATGACGCCAAAAATATCCTGCCATGGCGGGCACAGCGGCGAGTTTTGTCTACATGCTCGCGATACCCTGGCCGCGATCGTGGCCGAATACCACGCGCAAGGATTTACGTGCGTTTGCCTCACCGAGCACATGCCTCCGGAAACCGATGCGTGGCTCTATCCGGATGAACGGGCGGCGGGAATGTCCGCAGCGGCCCTTCAACGGCGTTTTGAACGTTACATCCAAACAGCGCGTCGCCTAGCCGAGGAGTACGCGGGCCGGATGACCGTGTTGGTGGGCATGGAAACGGAGTGGTATCCTGGGGCTGACCTTGCCGTCGCGAGGTGGCGGGATCGGCTGGACATGGTTGTCGGCTCCGTGCACCATATCGGGGGGATTGGTTTTGACTATTCCGCCGAGCACTACGCAAAAGCCATGGACGCGACCGGAGGGCTCGCCGCTGCGTACGAAGCCTATTTCGACGCGCAGCATGAAATGCTGCGGGCTGTCAGGCCAGAGGTTGTCGGGCACTTTGACCTGATCCGTTTATATGATCCCGATTATACGCAAACCGTGTCGAACCCGTCGGTGTGGGCGCGGATCGTGCGCAATCTTGAATGGATTCGGGAGAACGGCGCGATTCTGGACGTCAACGCGCGGGCGCTCGTGAAAAACCAGCGCGAGCCGTATGTGTGTCTGCCGATTTTGAGCAAGGCCGCGTCCATGGGGATTGTCGCCGCGCCAGGGGACGATGCCCATGGCGTGAGTGACGTGGGTAAAGGCATGGACAGAGTGGGCGAGATTCTGGTTCGCCTTGGACTGGATGCGAGGCTCAGCGGCGGAGATCTTGGAGCGCGATGGGTGATGTTTTCTTCCAGGCGGTCCAGAGGCGTCGACTCGAATAGACCAAGCCCGTGCCAACCATGACATAGATTCCCGTCTTCAGGCTTTGGTCCAAGGGAGAGGTTCCCACCAGACGCCCAAACAGCATCATCATGATGATGAGCCCCCAATTTTTGGCGGAGAAGAGGCCGCCCAGGCAGGCGCGCGACGGCTTTTGGCGGATATGGGCGATGATTTTCTCGGCCATGCGGTCAAAGACCAAGCGGCTTTTCAAAAGGCCGAGCACGATGCCACTTCCAAGGGCGATCGCGAGAACTCGCGGTGATGCGTGCGCGGATAAAATGACGCCCTTTATGGAAAGAAAGGTTCCAACGCCTGACCAAACATGCGCGGCCGTGAGCAGGCGCGTTTTGGGAAAGACGCGAGGGGTGAATCTGTCGATCAAGGAAAGGCTCATGCTCATGCCTCGCCCCTGGTATATGGAAGGCATGCTTCCCTGGAGCCAGTGGCAATAATGGGTGAATTGTAGGTCAGTAGCGTGACGTTTGGAGAGGACATGCTGTCTAACCGCCGACAAGTTAGGTACTTGAGGAATGGGAGTCAATTTTTTTCAAATTCCAGGCTGCTCTTCAGGGTTTAAGTTATTTTATTTAAATTGGTTATATTATTGTTCGAGATTTTTTGAAAAATGTCGTTGACAAGCTGGGCAGACCTTGCTTAGAAGCGCCTTCCTCGACGCGGTGAAAAATTCTACGCCGGTGGCGAGGATAAAAAGTATTTAAGATATTTGACATATTTCGTCCTGGTGACCACGGCGGAGGGGCCACACCCG
>CAYLNA010000315.1:0-2804 GCA_964384665.1 uncultured Desulfovibrionaceae bacterium
GGTTCCGCACATGCCGGCCCAGACCGCGCCGATGACAAAGGCCACCAGCTTGTGGTGGGCGACGTTGATCCCGCTTCCGCCGGCCGCGACTTCGTCTTCCTTGATGTAGAGCAGGGCCCGGCCGAAGCGGGAATGCTCCAGGCGCAGCAAAAGGAAGATGGTCAGGGCCGCGAAGCCCCAGATGAGGTAGAAAAACTGGTCGGGCTTGGCGATCTTGTAGCCGAAAACGGACGGCCTGCCGATGCCGAAGATGCCGTTGGCCCCGCCGGTGATGTCGAAGACATTGTTGATGAGGGCGATGCGCACGATCTCGACGATGCCGATGGTCACGATGAGCAGGTAATCGCCGCGCAGATGGATGATGGGTCGGGCTACGACCAGGGCGAACGCGCCGGCCATGAACCCGGCCAGGGGCATCAGCCAGAGCACCGGCACTCCGTACGTGGTGTTGAGGATGGCCGCCGTGTACGCGCCGATGGCGTAGAAGGCGGCGTGCCCCATGTGGAAGAGACCGCAGTGGCCAAGGATGACGTTCAGGCTCAGGGCCAGGATCGTGTACAGGCCGACATTGTTGAAGACGTCCGTCCAGTAGGCGTTGAGGAAGAGCGGACAGGCCGTCATGAACGCGGCAAAGCCGAGATAGAGGATGTTCTTGTTCATACTTTTTCCGCCACCCGTTCGCCCAAGAGGCCCGTGGGCCTGACAATCAAGATGAGGATGAGGACGCAGAAGGCGATGGCGTCCTTCCAAGCGATGGAAATGTAGGCCGCGCCCAGGGCTTCGATGACGCCCAGGAGCAGCCCGCCGACCATGGCCCCGGGAATGTTGCCGATGCCGCCCAGGATGGCGGCGGTGAAGGCCTTGAGCCCGTACATCCAGCCCATGCTGAAATTGATCTGTCCGTAATAGAGGCCGACCATGAGGCCGGCCGCGCCGCCCAGGGCCGGTCCGATGCAGAAGACCATCATGATGACTCGATCGACGTTGATGCCCATGAGTTTGGCCGCGCCCTGATCGATGGCCGCCGCGCGGATGGCCGTGCCGATCTTGGTCTTCTGGATGAAGAAATAGAGGGCGGCCATGAGCACTAGGGAGGTCAGGAACATGATGATGCGGATAACCGGCACGTTCAGGCCCATGATGCTGACGGCGGCCTTGGGCAGAATGTCGTGCGGATAGACCAGGAATTTTGGGCTGTAGATGGCCATGACCGCGTTCTGGAAAAAGATGGACGCCCCCAGGGCCGAGACCACGGCCGAGAGGCGCGGCGAATGGCGCAGGGGTTTGTAGGCGACCCGCTCCAGGATGGCCCCGATGATGGCCACCAGGATCATGACCATGACCGCCAGGAGGAGCACCGCCGGCAGCGGTCCGATCTTGTCGAACAGGCCCAGGGACACGAGCAGGGTCAGGCCGAGGTAGGCGCCGATGGTGAACAGGTCGCCGTGGGCGAAGTTGATCAGCTTCATGACCCCGTAGACCATGGTGTAGCCGAGGGCGATGAGGGCGTAGATGCCGCCAACGGCCAGACCGTTGGTCAGTTGTTGAAAAAATTCTTCCATAGGGTGTGCGTGGGCGTTGGAGGTTGGAGCGGGAAGGGCTCCCCGGCCGGTGCGAGGGAGCCCTGAAACGCGCTTACGGTTGCAGCACGAACGCACCGGTCGCGTCGACCTTGTACACGCGGTACAGGTCGCCAACGCGGTCGCCCTTTTCGTTGAAGGAGATCTTGCCGGTCAGGCCGGAGAAGTCCTTCAGGTCTTTCTGGAGGTACGCAGCCAGCTTTTCGCCGTCGGTCGCCTTGGATTTGGCGATGGCCTCGGCGATGACGCGGTAGGCGTCGCCGGCCAGCACGGCCCAGACCGAGCCGGGAGCGTTGCCGTACTTGGCCGTGTAGGCGGTCATGAAGTCCTTGGCCTCGGGCGTGTCGAGGTCGGCCGGAACCGGCGGGCTCAGGAACATGAAGCCCTCGGCGGCCTTGTTGCCGGCGATCTTGACTAGGTCGGGGTTATTGGTGGCGTCGCCGCCCATCATGGGCGCGTTCCAGCCCATTTCCATCTTCTGGCGGAGCAGCATGCCCGCTTCCGGGTAGTAGCCGGTGAAGAAGATGACTTCCGGCGCGGCGGATTTCAGTTTGGTCAGGATGGCGTTGTAGTCGCGTTCGCCGGGGGTCAGAGCGTCATAGAAGGCGATGGTCTTGCCTTCCTTTTCGAGCAGGGCCTTGGCTTCGTCGGCCAGTCCCTTGGCGTAGGACGTGTTGTCGTGGAGGATGGCGACCTTCTTGAACCCAAGGGCGCTCAAGGTTTTGGCCGCGACCATGCCCTGTTCGTCATCGCGGGGGCAGGTGCGGAAGAAGAGGGGTAGGT
Organism: uncultured Desulfovibrionaceae bacterium; assembly: GCA_964384665.1. Classification (GTDB taxonomy): domain Bacteria; phylum Desulfobacterota; class Desulfovibrionia; order Desulfovibrionales; family Desulfomicrobiaceae; genus Desulfomicrobium. Next base: position 2,364 of record CAYLNA010000315.1, read on the forward strand.
TCTTCTCGGACAGGCGGATGGCCGTGGAGCCCGTGGCCACCTGCAGGATGCCGGATTCGGCGTAGATGTTCTGGGAGGCTTCGGTCACGGAGGAACCGTAGGTGCCGATGACGGCGGAAATTTCCTTGGTCGTCAGGCGGGTCGCGGCCAGGGCGGCCTGGCGGGGATCGCCGCCATCGTCCTCGACGACGATCTCGACCTGCGCGCCATCAATGCCGCCAGCCTTGTTGGTCTCGGCGGCCAGCAGTTCGACGATCTGCTTCATGTCCTGGCCTTCGCTGGCCCAGGAGCCGGTCAGGGGGCACATGAGGCCGATGCGGATGGTTTTGGCCCAGGCCGGCCCCAAGGCCAGGAAGACCACGGCCAGGGTCAGGCATCCAAGTGTCGTCAGTTTCCTCTTCATGAACTCCTCCTTCAGGTTGCGGTGCCCGTGGGTTCGCG
>CAYLNA010000316.1:0-2796 GCA_964384665.1 uncultured Desulfovibrionaceae bacterium
ATCCACCTGATCTGGGCCAGCGCCAAGGCCTGCTCCGCCATCGAATCCGAGGCCGAGATGCTCGACGGCATCCAGGTCCAGGGGCTGGGGGCTTTCACCAGCCAGCTCAAGACGGTGATGCGCAACGATGTTCCGCGCACCATGGACCAGCAGAATCCGGCCCAAGCCGGGGAATAAGGAGAAGTCCATGCTGTCGAGGCTCTTCTTCTCCACCGTGATCTGCGCCTTCATCGGCTGGATCACCAATTACATTGCCATCAAAATGCTGTTTCACCCTCGCACGCCGGTGCAGGTCGGCAGCCTGACCGTCCAGGGCATTTTTCCCAAGCGCCAGAAAGCCCTGGCCCTGAACTTGGCCGCCGTCATCGAGGGCGAACTGCTGTCCCACGACGACATCAAAAGCGTCATGCAGCGTCCGGAATTCGCGGCCCGCCTCAAGGACAAAATCCAGGACGGCTTCGCCGAATTCCTGTCCAAACGTCTGGGCGGCCTCAACCCCATGATCGCCATGTTCCTGGACGGGGCCATGCTGGACAAGATCAAGGGACTCCTGGACGCGGAGCTGGACCACATCGTGCCCGGCCTGCTCGACACCGCCGCCGACGAGTTGGAAAACACCCTGGACTTCCGCAAGGTCATCCAGAAAAAAATAGAAAACCTGTCCATGGAACGGCTGGAAGCGCTGCTCATGTCCATCATGGCCCAGGAATTCCGCTTCATCGAAGTGGTCGGCGCCGTGTTGGGCGGACTCATCGGCCTGATCCAGGGGTTTCTCTTCTTCTAACGGGCCACACCCAAGGAGGAGTCTGCCATGCCCATTTATGAATTCGAATGCCAGGCCTGCGGATTGAACTTCGAGGAAATCCTGCCCGCCAGTCAGAAGGACATGCCGCCCTGTCCGGCCTGCAAGACGGCGGACAAGGTCCGCAAGCGCATGTCCGCCGGCGTCCGCCACGCCAGCGGCTCCGGCGCGACGCCCGGAACCTGCGCGCCCAAGGGCGGCTTCTCCTGAGGCTAAAATCAGGGAGCCCGTGCGGCTCCCCTCGCCCTTGATTCCTTCGCGTGCGCCCCGTCCGTCGCTCCCCAATCCACGCCCCGACCCGGAAGGCGGCCACGCCCTCGACCACGGGCGCGGCGACACGCATCCGAATCCAGTCCCGCGCATTGCCGACAGACGCCATTGATGGCACACGGAAAAGCGCCGCGCGCCAGCGTTTCCTGGTCGCGTCCCTTTTTCACGCCATCTTGGAGGACCGCGATGCGATTTCACCGTCTTCTCACCCTGCTCTCGACCCTGGCCATCCTCGCGCTGTGCGGATGCGCCGCCCTGAATGGCCACGATCCCCGGCCCCTGACCATCCTGCACACGAACGATCATCACGGCCGGTTCTGGAAAAACGGCAACGGCGAACACGGGCTGGCCGCGCGCGCGACCCTGGTCGAGAGCGTGCGGACCGAGGTCCGGGCCCAAGGCGGCGAGGTGCTGCTCCTGGACGCCGGTGACATCAACACCGGCGCGCCCGAATCCGACATGCTCGACGCCGAGCCGGACATCCGGGGCATGAACGCCATGGGCTACGACGCCATGGTCGTGGGCAATCACGAGTTCGACAATCCCCTGTCCGTCCTGCGCCAGCAGGAAGCATGGATGGACTTTCCCTTGCTCGCGGCCAACATCCACGACGCCACGGGCCAACGCCTCTTCGCCCCCTACCATTTTTTCACCCTGCACGGACTCAAAGTGGCCGTTTTCGGGCTGACCACGGAGACCACGGCCGTTGTCGGCAATCCCAAATATGTCAAAGGACTGATCTTTCGTTCGGCCGTGGACGAGGCGCGGGACCTGCTGCCTTTGCTGCGCGCGCGGGCCGACGTGGTCATCGCCCTGACCCATCTCGGTTACGAGGAAAGCGGCGCGCACGGCTCCGTGGCCCTGGCCCGCGCCGTGCCCGGCATCGACCTCATCGTGGACGGACACTCGCACACGGCCCTGACCGCGCCGGTCATCGAAAATGGGACCATCATCGTCCAGGCCGGTGAATACGGAAAATATCTGGGCCGGGTGGACCTGCTCTGGGAGAATGGCCGAACGCGCCTGGTCGGCGGCGAACTCATGCCCGTGAACCTGACCCAAAAAATCGAGCGCGACGGCAAAATCGGCCGCATCCTGGTCGGCGATCCCATCGCCGAGGATCCGTCCATGCTGGCCGTGCTCGCGCCGTATCAGGAACGGGGCGACAAGGCCCTGCTGACCGTGATCGGCTCCAGTGACGGCAACTTCACCGACGACCGCGTCCTGATGCGCGCCGCCGAGACCGATATCGGCAACCTGGCCTGCCAGGCGCTTCTGGAAAAGACCGGAGCCGACGCGGCGGTCATGAACTCCGGCGGCATCCGCGCCGGCCTGCCGCTCGGGCTCATCACCTACAAGGACGTGCTCGGCGTGAAGCCTTTTGGCAACACCATCTGCACCGTGACCATGACCGGAGCGGAATTGACCGAATATCTGCGGACGGCGGCGTCCATGGCGCCCGGCGCCGGGGCCTTCGCCCAATTCGGCGGCGTCGCTTTCGCCCTGCGCAACGGCGCGATCCACGACGCGCGCGTGGCCGGCGCGCCCCTCGATCCGGCCCGGCTCTACACCGTGGCCATGGAAAGCTACCTCGCCAGCGGCGGAGACGGGTATCCCAAGCTCGGCGACCGCCCGGGCTTCGCCGACACGGGCTTCGTGGACGCGGACGCGCTCAAGGAGTACATCGCCGCCCACTCGCCGCTGAACGCGACCAGCTACGCGCC
>CAYLNA010000317.1:0-2792 GCA_964384665.1 uncultured Desulfovibrionaceae bacterium
CGCGCCCGTTGTCGACGATGCTGACCGAGTTGTCCATGTGCACGGTGACCTTGATGTGGTCGCAGTATCCGGCCATGGCCTCGTCGATGGAGTTGTCGATGACTTCGTAAACCAGATGATGCAGGCCGTTGATATTGGTCGAGCCAATATACATGGCCGGACGCTTGCGCACGGCGGACAAGCCTTCGAGAACGGTGATGCTGTCCGCGGTATATGTCGATGCTTTTGTCATGGGGTGTTCTTCTGCTTGCATTCGGATAATATGTCAGGCCCTAGATTTCTTCTTCGCTGTAATAGGTATCCTCGGCGATTTCCACGGGCATGGTGATGATGATGTAGTTGGGATCATCCTTGCCGACGATCTTGCAGGGCTCGGCCGAGCCGACGAAGGAAAAGGTCAGGGAGTCGGAGTTGAAGTGGCCGAGGATGTCGAGCAGAACCTTGGTCGGCATGGCGATCTTGGACAGTTCGCCGGAATAGGCGCAGCCGATCTGTTCCGTGCCCTCGCCGATGTCCTGGCCCTGGCAATAGAGGGACATTTCCTCGGGTCCGAAGTCGAAAAAGACGGCCCGGTTGGCGTCGGTGTTGAAGATGGAGATGCGCTCCAGGGCGTCGGTCAGCTCGTGCTTGTCCACGACCAGGGTCGAGGCGAAGCGGTCCTTGTACTGGTTTATGAAATTGCGGTAATCCGCGAAAACATAGGTCTTCAGCGGCAGGCTGAAGGTCTCCTTCTTGTTTTCGGTGCGCAGGAAGAGGCGCTTGTCCGAGAGGCTGATTTCGATCTCGTCGTTGGTCAGCCATTTGCGGATTTCGAGCAGATATTTTTTGGAGATGAGAAAGCCATCCTGGCCCAGGGCGGCGCGGATGTCGGCGTTGGTGAATTTCAAGAGGCCGAACTGGTGGCCGTTGAGGCCGCAGATCTCGACGTCGTCTTCTTCCACGGGCGCGAACTTGATGCAGTTCATGCTGGTCAGGTCTTCGTCGTCGGAGATGCAGAAGGCGATGCGGTCGATGATTTCCTTGAGGAAGTCGCCGGACCAGAGCACCGCGTTGTCCTGCGGAAACTCGTTGAAATCCTGGAACCAGGACGATTCGTTGGCCGGGAGCTTGTATTTGCGCCGGCCCTGCTCGACGTGCAGATGCTTGCCCGCGGCGTCGAGCTTGAACAGGATCTCGCCCGGAGGCATCTTGCGCATCAGGTCGCAGAACTTTCTGCCGGACACGCCGACCAGGCCGCCGTCGCTGACCACGGCCGGGTAGACGCCGACGAACTCGACGCTTGAATCCGTGGCCAGGATGGACAGGGTGTCGCCTTCGCCCTTGAGCCATACGGTTCGCAGATAGGCCGCGCCGGTCTTGGTGGGGATGATGTTCGCGGCCTTGAGCAAGCCGTCAATGATATCTTCCTTGCGTATTTTCAAAAACATCGCTGACTCCTTTTATCCTGGGAACGTGGCCGAACCCGTGTCGTCCATGGCCAGACATTGTTCGGACAGGGTCTGTATCATTGTTTTTATGTTTTTGTCATCTTTCTGTAATTGTTCTATTTTCCGACAGCTGTAGAGCGCAGTGGAGTGGTCTCGGCCGCCAAAGGCGCGACCCAGCTCCGGAAAGGACATGCCCAGGTGCTTGCGGCACAGATACATGGCCACCTGCCGGGCGAAGACCAGCTCCTGCTTGCGCCCGGCCGAGAGGATTTCCTCCGTGCTCAGGCCGAACTGGGCGCGGACCGTGTCCAGGATCTGGTCCACGGTCAGGGAGGTCACGGAGCGGTCGTCCAGATAGTTGAGGATGTTGTCGAAATCCTCGTCGGAAATCTGGTCGTGGACCAGCTCCCGGTAGGCCCAGAGCTTCAGGATGCAGCCTTCGAGGTTGCGCAGGTCCGAAAAGCGCTGGGCCAGGAGCAGCAGGCGATCCTTGGGCAGGTCGATGCGCCGTTCCCGGCAGCGGGCCACGGCGTACTGGGTGCGGATGTCCAGGTCCGGGGCCTTGAGGGTGACGATGAGGCCCCATTCCAGCCGGGATTTGAGCTTGGGAGTCAGGAAGGTGTACCCGGCCACCTTGCCGGAACAGGCGAAAACCATCTGCTTGCGCCGGGTATGGAAGTGGTCGAACAGCGCGATCAATTCACCCTGCAAATACTGGTATTTGGCGATGTCCTGCAGGTCGTCCACGCCCAGGAAATTCATGGAGGTCAGAAATTTGCGCGCGTCGCCGCGCGAGGTGTAGAGTTCGTGCAGATCTTCGATTCCGGCCACGTGGACCCCGTCCTCCTGCTCGCTCTTGGCGTTGGCGATGGCCCGCAGCAGGAAGGATTTCCCGGCTCCGCTTTCTCCGCAGAGCACGAAGGGATTGTACTGCACGTCCCGGCTCTGGGCCACTTCCTGGGCCGAGGCCAGGGGGAAGTAGTTTTTGCTGTTGACCAGGAAATTGTCGAAGATGAACTCGTTGCCAAAGGGCAGGGTCGCGGCCAGGGGCTTGCGCTCGCGTACGACCACGGCCTGATCCTTGTCCTGGAATTGGTAGACGATGGACAGGCCGGTTCCGGCCAGGGCCTGCTCGAAGCGGGCGCGGACCTGGGTTTCGAACCAGTCCGCGAAAAATTTATGCGGGAAGCGGACCGTCAGCACGTTTCCGTCAACGCTCATGCCCAGTGACGCGCGCCAGCGGTCCAATTCCTCGGCGGAAAAGGCCTGTCGCAGCCCCTGATAGACACGATCCATGGTGAAGCACTCCTGGGCTGACGCGAAGGCCGGTTTACTCCGTCGGGCAAATCAGCCATAGTCCGCCCC
>CAYLNA010000318.1:0-2783 GCA_964384665.1 uncultured Desulfovibrionaceae bacterium
ATATCCACCCATTCTTCCTTGATCTTGGTCTTGCCCGGATCGGGTTGCTTGACGTCGTAGACAAGCCCCAGGTCCTGCTCCGGGGTTTGCAGGGCCGTGACCGTGATGTCCGCCGGGCTCGGCGCGCACAAAAATGGCGCGAAGTAGGCGCGCAGTTCCTCGGCCAGGGGTTGGGAATTGGTGCGCACGCAAAAACGGCAGTCACCCATGGTCAAAAACAGCTCCTCGGTGGCCGGGTAATCCTGGGTGTAGCGGGCAAAGAGAGCCGCGCGGGTCGATTCAGCGGGCATGAATTTTCTCCATCACATAGTCGGCGTACAGGGCCGCCGCGTCCAGGTTGCAGGCATCGAGAATGCCCCGGAATCCGCCAAAGGCCGAGACCTCGAAGACCACCGGGCCGCTTTCGGTTTCGACCACGTCGACGCAGGTGAAATCAAGGTTGAACAGGGCCTGGGCCGCCTCGGCCACGCGGATGGATTCCGGGGCCGGCGTGGCGGGCGCGTACTTGCCGCCGGACTCGGTGGTCGTGTTCCAGGCCCCGGTTCCGCAGCGGGCATAGGTCGTCAGGTATTTCCCGCCCAGAAAGACAATACCCAGGTCCTTGCCCGGCAGGTCGATCTTCTGCTGTAAATACATGATCGGGTATTCCGCCTTGAAATCCAGGATGGCTTCGCGTGCATCCGGACCATGGCTGATGACGGTCATGCCCCGGGCCTTGGACGTATAAAGCGGCTTGAACACGGCGGCGCCATAGCGTTCCACGGCGGCCACGGCCTCGTCCACGGATTCGGTGATGGTCGTGGGCGGCATGGGAATGTTGCCCAGGCGCAGGGTCACGGTGCAGCTCAATCGGTCCAGAACGCGCATGATGGACAAGGGCGAGGAAAAAATAGGCAGGCCCTGGCCGTGCACGAAGCGTAGGAGTTCCAGGCGGTCCAGGAGGTCTGGGGAATAACGTGCTCCGATTTTTTTGATGATGAGCCCGTCCAGATCGTTCAGACACTGATCCGCGATCCAGGCCTTTCCCGTGTCCAGGTCCAGGCAGACCTGCTCCATGTCCACCAGCAGCCGAAAGCCGGTTTTGGCGGCCACCGTGTCCGCCAGCAGTTCCGAGGACCAGCCCCCCGGTGTGCCGACAACGCCTATTTTCATTGGTGTATCCTGCTAATAGTTAAGTATTTCCAGTGGGAAGGTGAACGCGCCCAAGTCGTCGGGCGCGCGTTCCGCCAGCCGCTCCATGAGAAAAAGGCAGCGGTTGTACATGGCGTGGGCAAAGGTCCGGTTCAGTTCGAAGCGGGTCGAGGTATAGAACGACCTCGCCACGCCCAGCCCCAGACGGATGTCGAAGCTCGTATCGCCATTGGTTTCGGCGAAACCTTTGGCAAAGGTATAGAAGCTCTTGATGGTGTCGTTGATGCGGCCGCGTGATTCCGGGTCAAAGGCCGGCAGCCGGAAATTGGAAACCAGAAAGACCGAGACGTCCTGCACATAGTCGGCATGTTGGGACCGGTACAGGTCGATGAAATAGACCCGTTGGTTGACGTGGTTGTAGATGACGTTGTTGATGTTGAAATCGCCGTGGGTAAAGACCGAGAACGGGGCTGGAAAGGAGAGTTCGATATCCATGCAGGCCTTGATCAGTTCCCCGGCCGAAGGAATGCTCAGGCTGTTGATGGCCTTGCCCGGCCGCATCAGTTCCGGATGGACTTGCAGGATGGAGGCCATGCGGTCTCCGACCTGACGCATCATGTTCGTGGGCAGGGTGTGGGCGGTCTTGGTCCGCTCCCAGATGTCCTGCACGGTCTGTTCGAAGATGAACAGGGCGTTTCGCAGGATCTCCGGGTCCGGATTGAAGATGGCCTCGTCCAGGGTACAGCCGGACAGAAATTCCGTCAGCAGGGACGCGTTGTCGCCGTCCTCCTGGTAGCTGAAGACCTTGGGCGTCAGGCCGGGGTAGATTTCCTGCCAGCATTCCAGATTGATTTTTTCCTGCCGGATCTTGCGCAGGTTGCCTTCCTTGAAGATGGAGTCCCGAGCGTCGGGCGATTTCTTCTCCTCCACACGTGCGATGCGGCAGCCTGAGCGCGAGCCCCAGATGCCCTGAAAATCCACGTCCGTGATCTCGCCTTTGAGGCCCGAGGTGCGCAGGTTGCGCTGCAAGGCCTGGAACTGCTGGATCTTGATCCGCTCCCCGATAATGACGAAAAGCAGAGCCTCGCCGATGTTCAGCAGGCTGTCCCCGATGCGCTCCATGTAGCGCATGATGAAGAGCGAGGTGATGTGATCCTCCACGTTGCGGCCGATGCGCAGGTGGATCATGATTTTGTCGAAGTTCAGCTTGTACATGGAGTCCAGTTCGTCCTCCATGCGGCAGATGCTCAGCGCTCCGGACAGATTGGCCTTGCGCAGCACGGGCAGGATTTCCTGAATCGTGTCGTGGATCTTGCGGAAGCTGTCCTTGTAGTCGAAATTTTCCAGGAAGCGCGGAGAAGACAGATAGCCCATCTGCTTGGCGATGTTCACGCAATAGTCGCCGATGCGCTCCAGGTTGATGGCCATGACATGCACGGCCCGCAGGTACTTGATTTCGTCCGGGCTCAGATGAGTCTGGTTCAGCGTGGTGAAGCACTTGTTCTCGATGACGTTTTTCAGGTTGTCGATGTAGTCGTCCTTGCTGAAGATCTTGTCATAGGTCGCGGGCGTGGGCGCGAGGAGAAACTCGAAGGTGGCCTTGATCTGGTTCTGGACCTCGAGGATCAGGAACCGGAAGTTTTCCTCCAGCC
>CAYLNA010000319.1:0-2774 GCA_964384665.1 uncultured Desulfovibrionaceae bacterium
ACCCGGCGCATGATCTTGCCGCTGCGGGTCTTGGGCAGGCCCAGGGTGAACTGGATGACTTCCGGCGAGGCCAGGGGGCCGATTTCCTTGCGGACGTGGTTGCGCAACTCCTTGATCAATTCATCGGATTCGTCGGCGTCGGCGCGCAGGGTGACGTAGGCGTAGATGGCCTGGCCCTTGATTTCATGGGGCATGCCGACCACAGCCGCCTCGGCCACGGCCGGATGGGAAACCAGAGCCGATTCGATTTCGGCCGTGCCCAGGCGGTGACCGGAGACGTTGATGACGTCGTCCAGGCGGCCCATGATCCAGAAATAGCCGTCGTCATCGACGCGCGCGCTGTCTCCCGCCTCGTATTTATTGGGGAAACGCTCGAAGTACTGTTGTTTGAAGCGTTGCTTGTCGCCGAACACGCCGCGCAGCATGCCGGGCCAGGGGCGTTCGATGATCAGATGGCCGCCCTCGTTGGGCGCGGCCGGATTGCCGTCGGCGTCGACGATGCGGGCGTGCACGCCGGGCAGGGGACGCGTGGCCGAACCGGGTTTGAGCGGCGTGGCGAAAGGCAGGGCGGAGATGAGGATGCCTCCGGTCTCGGTCTGCCACCAGGTGTCGACCACGGGCAGCTTGGACTTCCCGATGTTCTGATGATACCACATCCAGGCCTCGGGGTTGATGGGCTCGCCCACGCTGCCGAGCACGCGCAGGGAGGACAGGTCGTTTTTCTCGGTCCACTGCGCGCCTTCGCGCATCAGGGCGCGGATGGCCGTGGGCGCGGTGTAGAAGGTCGTGACCTTGAATTTTTCGATGATCTGCCAGAAGCGCGACGGGTCGGGGTAGGACGGCACGCCTTCGAACATGACCGAGGTCGCGCCCAGGGCCAAGGGGCCGTAGACGATGTAGGTGTGCCCGGTGATCCAGCCGATATCGGCCGTGCAGAAATGGACGTCGTCGTCATGGAGATTGAAGATCCACTGCGTGGTGTGGGCGGCGTAGGTCAGGTAGCCGCCGGTGGTGTGGACGATGCCCTTGGGCTTGCCGGTGGAACCGCTGGTGTAGAGGATGAAGAGCATGTCCTCGGCGTCCATGGACTCGCAGGGGCAGTCCTGGGCCAGGTTGGGATCGGCGCAGAGGTCGTGCCACCAGTGGTCGCGGTCCATGACCATGTTGATGGCGATACCGGCCCGCTTCACGACCACGCAGGCGGTGATGCTGGGGCATCCGGCCAGGGCTTCGTCGACATTGGCCTTGAGCGGAATTTTCTTGCCGCCGCGCAGCACCGCGTCGGCCGTGATCAGAACCTTGGCCTCGCAATCCTGGATACGGTTCTGCAGGCTGGCGGCCGAAAATCCGGCGAAAACGATGGAGTGGGTCGCGCCGATGCGGGTGCAGGCCAGCATGGCCACGGCCAGTTCCGGAATCATGGGCATGTACAGGGCCACGCGGTCGCCGCGCTTGACCCCGAGCTTCTTGAGGATGTTGGCGCAGCGGACGACGTCGGCCAGGAGTTCGCGGTAAGAAATATGGCGGACATCGTCCTCGGGTTCGCCCTGCCAGACGATGGCCGTCTTGTCGCCGAGGCCGTTCGCCACATGGCGGTCCAGACAGTTGAAGCTGACGTTGAGCTTGCCGTTCACGAACCAATTGATTTCGGGCGCGTTGAAATCATAGTCCAGAACCTTGTCCCATTTCGTGTCCCAGGTCAGCAGCTCCTCGGCCCGCGCGGCCCAGTAGCCCTCGGGATCCTGGTCGGCGCGGCGGTAATGGTCCTCGTAGGCGGCCATGTCCGGAATGTGCGCGCGCGGCGCGGTCGGGGCCATGAAGAGGCGCTGTTCGTGCATCAGGCTTTGGATATTTTCAGGGGTCATGGTTTTCCTCCTTTTTGACGTGGGTGTGGTCCGGGGGCGTGAACGTGGGATCAGATGTAGAAGAATTCGATTTTGTTTTCCCCCCTTTTCTGGTAAATGGTTGAAATTGACCGTTAACGGAAACACCGGCGGCTGATTGCCGGTAAACGGAGCTTTTCGGACGATGAGCGTAACACATCTCGATCTGTTGTTTAAGCCCAATTCGCTGGCCATTATCGGGGCTTCCCGTGACCCGGAGTCGGTGAGCGCCATTCTGATGCGCAACCTCATGTCCGGAAAATTTCTCGGACCCGTGCTGCCCGTGTCCGGAGCCCAGGAAGCCATTTTCGGGGTGCTGTCCTATGTGGACGTCAAGGCCCTGCCCTTGACCCCGGACCTGGCCATCATCTGTTCCCCGGCTTTTGACGCGCCCGCGCGCCTAGCCGAGTTGGCCGACAACGGAACCCACGCCGCCGTGCTCATGGACCCCGGCTATTCCCTGCTTGATGGCAAGGAACGAGCGCTGATCGACGAGCGGATTCGGGAGGTGGTCCGGGACAAGGACATCCGCGTCCTGGGGCCCGGCAGCCTGGGCATGATCGTCCCGGCCAGCGGGGTCAACGCCAGCTTGTCCCGGGTCGGGGCCAAGGAAGGGCGCATCGCCTTCGTGACTGAGTCCGACAGCTTGTTCGAATCGGTTCTGGACTGGGCCAAGACCAACAACGTCGGGTTTTCGCACTGCGTTTCCCTGGGCCGCCAGCTGGACGTGGATTTCAGTTCCGTGCTCGATTATCTCGGCTCGGATCCGGCCACCAAGTCCATTCTTCTTTATGTCGAGACCATCCAGGACGCGCGCCGCTTCATGTCCGCAGCCCGGGCCAGCGCCCGCAACAAGCCCATCCTGGTCATCCGTCCGCGCCGCCTGTCCTG
>CAYLNA010000320.1:0-2762 GCA_964384665.1 uncultured Desulfovibrionaceae bacterium
TCGGGGCCAATTTCCAGTCCAAGAAGCTGGGCTGGCACTCGACCCTGTGCTCGGCCGCCGTGCCCAAGGACAAGCTCGACGAGTTCATCGCCGAGGTAAACCACCTGCCCGGCGTGACCCACAACTATTTGCGCCAGAATCGGCAGAACGTCTGGTTCACCTTCATCGGTCCGTCCTGGGAGGCCGTGCGGGACACCCTGGCCGGGATCACCCGCAAGACCGGCATTCCGATCCTCAACCTGCCGGCGAGCAAAATGTACAAAATTCAGGTCGACTTCAAAATGGGAGATGAATGATGCGTGATTTCATCCTGTCCCCGTCGCTTCTGTCCTCGGATTTCGGCGCCCTGCGGGACGAACTGACCGCCTTGGAAGAGGCCGCCCTGAAATGGGTGCACTGGGACGTCATGGACGGGGCCTTCGTCCCCAACATCACCTTCGGCCCGCCGGTCATCAAGGCCCTGCGCAAGACCTCCAAGCTCTTTTTCGACGTGCACCTCATGATCGAACGGCCGGAGCGCTATATCTCGGAATTCGCCGACGCCGGCGCGGACCTCCTGTGCATCCACGCCGAGAGCACGGTCCACCTGGAGCGGACCCTGCGCGTCATCCACGACGCCGGCATGAACACCGGCCTGGCCCTCAACCCAGCCACGCCCTTGGCCGTGGTCGACTACCTGTTGCCCCAGTTGGACATGGTCCTCGTCATGAGCGTCAATCCCGGTTTCGGCGGGCAGTCCTTCATCCCCTTCTGCAAGGACAAGATCGCCGCCCTGGCGGCCATGATCCGCGCCCAAAATCTACCCACCCTGATCCAGGTCGACGGCGGCGTGACCCTGGACAACGCCCGCGAACTGTTCGACCTGGGCGCGGACGTGCTCGTGTCCGGCTCCGCCTTCTTCGGCTTCCCCCCCTACGCCACGCGCCACCGGGCCTTCCAGGCCACGGTTCTCGGATAATCGGGCGGCTGCGGCCGCCCTTTTTTTTCCCTTTTCCCATTTCATTCACACCCGAATATCGCCGAAAAATCGGGCGCGCTCCGCACCATCCCGCACATTTCCCATAATTATTCTTTTCTTTGCCTCTGATCACGAATAATCTTCGAATATCTCGTGGAGCCCACGGTCATGCCCCGCGCCCGATCGGCGCGAAAAGCCAGCTACGGGCGGCGCATTTGCATTATTGGCAATCTTCATTGACGAAGACATTTCAAAGAACTATATTCCCAAACACAGAGGCAACCAGACATGTTAGACAGCACAGACATTCAAATCCTGAATATCCTTCAAACGAACGGCAAGATCACCAACGCCGAACTGGCCCGCCAGATCGGCATGGCTCCGTCCGGCGTGCTGGAACGGGTCAAGAAGCTGGAACAAAAAGGGGTCATCCAGGGCTATGAAGTGCGCCTGAACCCCAAGAGCCTGGGCATTTCCCTGTCGACCTTCATCCAGATCAAGACCGAGGACGCAGTCGGCAGCGCGGAAATCGGCAAGCAGTTGGCGAATATCACGGAAGTCCAGGAAGTGCACTGGACCGCCGGCGAGTACAATTATCTGGTCAAGGCGCGGGTCAGCAGCACGGACACCCTGGCCCTGTTGATGAAAAAATTCGGTGAGATTCCTGGCGTGCGGGACAGCCGGACAACACTGGTCCTCGACACCCTGAAGGAAACTCAGGCCCTGTCCATGGATTTCATCGAGTGCAAACAATCCAAGAAAACACCCAAATAGACCATCGAGGAGCGCGGCATGGACAGTTCGGTTTTGGACACGCGGATCACGGATCGCGGAAAGGAGTTCTTCGCCAGTATTTCCGGCGAGGCGCCATCCATTTTCAACAAGGGCTGGTGGACCGGCAAGGTCATGGACTGGTCCATGAAGAACGAAAACTTCAAGGTTCAGCTCTTCCGCTTCGTGGACGTGCTGCCCTATCTGAACACATCCGAATCCCTGTCCCGCCATATCGATGAATACTTCGCCAGCGAGGACCAGGACGTGCCCGCCGTGCTCAAATGGGGCGCGGGCGCCCTGGGCTCCGGTCTGGCCGGAAAACTGGCTGCGGGCTTGGTGGCCAAGACCATCCGCTCCAACATCGAGGGCATGGCCAAGCAGTTCATCATCGGCGAAAACACGTCCGACGCCATCAAGAACCTGAAGAAAATCCGCAAGGACGGGTTCGCCTTCACTGTGGACATCCTCGGCGAGGCCACGGTCAGCGAGATCGAATCCGAAGCCTATCTGCGCGAATACATGGAGCTGCTGGCCGCCCTGAGCGGCGAATACGCCAAATGGCCGGCCCTGGGCGGCGGCGACCTGGACTGGGGACACGCCCCGCGTGTCAACGTCTCGGTCAAGCCCACGGCCCTTTTCTCCCAGGCCTCGCCCCGGGACTTCGAGGGCTCGGTCCAGGGCATCTACAACCGTTTGGCCGTGATCCTGCGCAAGGTGCGCGAGATGAACGGCTTCATGCGCATCGACATGGAGCAGTACAAATTCAAGGACATCACCCTCGAAGTGTACCGCCGCCTGCGCGACAGCGACGAATTCCGCGACTACCCGCACCTGGGCATCGTGCTCCAGGCCTATCTCAAGGACACGGACCGGGATCTGGCCGATCTTCTGGCCTGGGCCCGGACCAAAAAACTTCCCATCTCCATCCGTCTGGTCAAGGGCGCGTACTGGGATTCCGAAACCGTCATCGCCAAGCAGAACGGCTGGGACATCCCGGTCTGGACCATCAAGGCCGAAAGCGACGCGGCCT
>CAYLNA010000321.1:0-2745 GCA_964384665.1 uncultured Desulfovibrionaceae bacterium
TGTGGTCCCTGGACCAGGCCACGCAGATCCGCTGGGCCACGGACATGGGCTCCGGCATTCCGTGGCTCCTGTTTTGTCTCCCCCTGATCGGCATCGGCGTCAGCGCCGCCTACCACTATCTGGGGAAATCAGCCGAAGGCGGCAACAACCTGGTCATCGACCAGATCCACGAACCAGGCGGCGGCGTCCCGCGCCGCATGGCTTCGCTCATTCTGATCGGCACCGTGCTCACCCATCTGGGAGGAGGATCCGCCGGGCGCGAAGGCACGGCCGTGCAGATGGGCGGCAGCATCGCCAGCGGCCTGGCCCGTCTCCTCAAGCTGCGCAACCAGGATGTTCCGACCATCCTCATGGCCGGCGTGGCGGCCGGATTCGGCGCGGTCTTCGGCACGCCCGTGGCCGGGGCGATCTTCGCGGCCGAGGTGCTCACCGTCGGCGTGATCAGCTTCGAAGCCATCATCCCGTGCTTCATCGCCAGCGTCGCCGGGGACTGGACCACGGCCTCCCTGGGCATTCACCACACCCACTATTTCATCGGCGCCGTCGGCCAGATGAGCATCATGTCCGAGGTTCCGCATCTGAACCTGGAACTGCTCGGCAAGGTCCTCGTGGCCTCGGCGGCGTTCGGCGTCGCCAGCGTGCTCTTCGCGGAACTGGCCCACAGTCTGCAAACGGCCTTCAAGACCGTGATTTCCCGCCCCTTGCTGCGGCCAGTCCTGGGCGCGCTGGTCGTCATCGGCCTGACCTATCTGCTTGGCCCGGATTATCTGGGGCTGGGTGTTTCCGCGGACCCCAACCATCCGGATCAAGTGACTATCCTGTCCTCGTTCCAGGAAGGAGGAGCCACGCCCTGGAGCTGGCTCTGGAAGACAATTTTCACGACCGTGACCTTGAGCAGCGGCTTCAAGGGCGGCGAGGTCACGCCGCTTTTCTACATCGGCGCGTCCCTCGGCAACGCCATGTCCGCGCTGCTGCACGCGCCGGTGGGCCTGTTCGCGGCCCTGGGCTTCGTGGCTGTCTTTGCCGGAGCCAGCAACACGCCCCTGGCCTGCACGATCATGGGCATTGAACTGTTCGGCGGACAGGCGGAACTCATCCACTCCGGTTTCACGGTGTATGTGGCCGTGGCCTGCTTCGTTTCGTATTTCATCAGCGGCAACTCCGGAATCTATCTCTCCCAGCGCATCCACGCGCGGCCTTCGACGGAAAAAGGCGCGCCCCTACCGACCTCACTCCGGGCCGCCCGCAAACAGAAGCCCGCCGTCACGCTCCCGCATGTTTTCGGCGCACCGAAAAAGCACTTCGAGGTCATAGCCTCCGCCATCGCCCTCTACGGCCGAAAAATTCGGGTGCCGAACACACGGCAAGGGGGAGGCGGAACCGACACGCCGCACCGTCCCACCTATGCAATTTCATCGCGGGAAATCGGACAAATCAACATCTATATGACCCATGCGGACAAGGTCTCGACCCATGGCATGAAGCGCTGGTTCTCCAAGCCACTGTACCGCGCCGTCATCGAGGCAGCGAAAAAAGACGGCATCCTGAACGCCACCGCCCACCATACCCACTACGGATACAGCGGCCAGGGCGACATTCAATCAAGCGACATGGAAATTCCCAACAACAAGCTGACACTGTGCATTGAACTGATCTCCAGCCGGGAAAAACTGGAACAATTCTGTCGCGGGCATGGACATCTGCTCAAGAACAAGATTGTCGTCTATAAACGGCTGGAGCATTGGGACGTCAACAAAGAAGCAGGCGCGAATATCCCACAAGAATAGCGATGCGACTCTTCGCATGGCTCGGGCGCGGAGAATATTTCTGTCCTTCGATCCGCCCTTGTCGGTCGAACAAGATAACGCGTCAGTGTTTTTGGGAATTCGTGAAGCGCCTGAAACTTTCATCCATGGCGGCGCTCTTTTTCCAGATAAAAAATGGAGCATGGCCACGCCAAAGGGAAAGTTCCTGTTCCGCGCGATGCGGCGTGGCATGTTCCCCCGCGATCCTCCACGCGGCCGCGACGAGGCCCGTGCGGTCCGCGCCGCCATTGCAGTGAATCAGGATCGGCTTGGGAGCGACCCGGATGAGTTCAATGATCTCCCCGAGATCGGAAGGAGTCACGAACTTCCTGGCGGACAATTTTCGGTCATAGTGTTCAACGCCAGCGGCTCCGCACGCTTCGACTTCCTCCGCATACCATCTGGAGGATGATCGACCGCGCAAATTCAATACGCTGCGGATGGAGTAGGTGCGCAGAACATGGTCAAGCCTGGTCGGGGGCAATTGGCCGGATCGGTAGACCGCGCCCGGAGTGAGCACCGCGAAATTGCCGTTTATCCGGATATTCAGAAACACGGCAAAGGCGATCACCAGCATCACGACGCCAAGATAGCCGAGCAAAAATTTCAGGCAGGCAGTGAAGAAAGACGGGCGCATCATTGTTTTTCAGAGCGCCGCGTCCCAGGAACAACTCCTGGGACGCGGCCGCCTCAGCTCCTACCGGTTCTCTTCCTGAACAATCCAGCCAAAACCACGGCAACGGCCATGACCGCATTGCCCACGGCAAAAAGCACGGGATGCGCAAGCATCATCGGTCCGATGCGGACCACGGAATTCAACTCCAGCCAGTCTCCTGGATCAAACCGCGCCGCCACCGGCAGGATGCGTTCCGAGACCATGTCCGGCCCAACGGTCAGGGCCACGGCGTGGTGGAACTGTCGTCCCCTGGATTCGTGCAGG
>CAYLNA010000322.1:0-2737 GCA_964384665.1 uncultured Desulfovibrionaceae bacterium
TTGCCGCAGTCCAGTTCCAGGTAGCCGCAGGGCTGGACCTGGCCGACATGGGAGATGAAGCAGAAGCCCGTGCCGCCGAGGCAGCCCCGGGTCATGGCGTCCAGGCCGAAGTTTTCCGGCGTGACCGGGATGCCCTCGGCCTTGGCCCGCTGGCGCATGATGCGGTAATAATGCGGGGCGCAGGTGGCCTTGAGGTGCATGTTCGTGGTTTTGCGGAAGTCGTAGAACCAGTTCAGCACGTCTTCGTATTCCTGGGCCGTGATGACCTCGGCTCCGAGCTGGGCGGCCCGGCCCGTGGGCACGAGGAGGAAGATATGCCAGGCTGCGGCTCCGAGGCGCTCGCAGAGATCGAAGATCTGTTTGAAACTGCCCAGGTTGGCCCGGGTCACGGTGGTGTTGATCTGGAATTCCAGGCCTGCGTCCTTGAGGTACTGGATGCCGCGCATGGAGGCGTCGAAAGCGCCGGGCACGCCGCGAAACTCGTCGTGACTGGCCGCATCGGGTCCGTCGATGGAGATGGAGCAGCGCTGCACCCCTGCTTCGCGCATCATGGCCGCCGTCTCCGGGGTGATCAGCGTGCCGTTGGGCGACATGACGCAGCGCAGGCCCTTGTCCGTGGCGTAGCGCATCAGTTCGTAGACATCGGCGCGCATCATCGGATCGCCGCCGGTGAAAATGATGATGGGGCTGCCGACCTCGGGAAAGGTGTCGATGAGGGCCTTGGCCTCGGCCGTGTCCAGTTCGCCCTCGTAGGGTTCCAGATGGGCCTCGGCCCGACAGTGCTTGCAGGCCAGATTGCAGGACCGGGTCACTTCCCAGGCGATGAGCTTGCAGGCGGGCGCGCCGTCGGGAAGGGTCTGAACCATGCCGGGCTTGCCGCCCGGATGACCGCCCTTGCCGTGCGGGTGGCCGCCGGGATGTCCTGCCGGCGGCCCGTCCAGGGAACCGGGCCGACCGCCGTGATGTGGATGTTGTGTCATCGGATGTGTCCGGCCTTGAGCAGGTCTTGGGTGAAATAGGACAGGATCAGGTCGGCCCCGGCCCGCTTGAGGGAGATGAGGCTCTCCAGGGCCACGGCCGTTTCGTCGATCCAGCCAAGTTGGGCCGCGGCCTTGATCTGGCTGTACTCGCCGCTGACCTGGTAGGCGGCCACGGGCAGGTCGAAGGTGTCGCGGACCAGGCGGATGATGTCCAGATAGGGCAGGCCCGGCTTGACCATGAGGATGTCCGCGCCCTCGTCCACGTCGGCGGCTGCCTCGCGCAGGCCCTCGCGCCAGTTGGCCGGGTCCATCTGGTAGGTCTTGCGGTTTCCGAATTTTGGCGCGCTCTCGGCCGCGTCGCGGAACGGGCCGTAAAAGGCCGAGGCGTATTTGACCGCGTAGGACATGATCGGCGTGTTCAGGAACCCGTTTTCGTCCAGGGCCTGGCGGATGGCGGCCACGCGGCCGTCCATCATGTCCGAGGGCGCGATGATGTCCGCCCCGGCCTTGGCCTGGGCCACGGCCGTGCGGGCCAACAGATCCAGGGTCGGATCGTTCTGGACCTCGCCCGAGGGCGAAACCAAGCCGCAGTGCCCGTGGGAGGTGTACTCGCACAGGCAGGTATCGGCGACCACGATCAGGTCTGGCCATTTATCCTTCACCCGACGGATGGCTTCCTGCACGATGCCCGCGTCGTCATAGGCCTCGGATCCGGCCGGGTCTTTTTCTGCCGGAATGCCGAACAGGATCAGGCTCTTCAGCCCCGCGTCCACGGCCCCGGCCACCTCGGCCAGGAGCTGGTTCAGGCCGAGCTGGAACTGGCCGGGCATGGAGGCGATGGGCTTTCTGAAATCCGGGTCGGACTCGACCACGAAATAGGGTTGGATCAGGTCCGCCGCCGCAAGGCGGGTTTCCCGGACCATGTCGCGCAGGGGCGACGACGAGCGCAGCCGGCGGCCGCGATGGAAAATGTGCATGACGTCCTCCTAGAGCTTCTCGCCGCTGATTTCCTCGTCCGTCAGGTAACAGGCCGGGTCCTGGGCCCAGAAATCATCGTAATAGGCCTCGGCCCGGGCCCGGAAATTGCCGCCGCAGATGTTCAGGAAGCGGCAGGTGGCGCAGCGGCCCTTCACGTGGGGGCGCTTGTCCTTCAATTTGTGCAGCAACTCGATCTTCTCGTCCGTCCAGATCTCGGAAAAGGGCCGCTCCAGGACATTGCCGAAGGTGATGTGGCGCATGAACTGGTCCGCATGCACGGCTCCGTCCCAGGAAATACAGCCGATGCCCCGGCCCGAGGAATTGCCTTCGTTCATTTTCAGCAGTTCCAGGACGTCGGCGGCGCGCTTGGGGTCTTCCTTGAGCAGGCGGTAATAGACATGCGGGCCGTCGGCGTGGTTGTCCACGGTCAGCACTTCCTTGGGCTTGCCCTTGTCGTGCAAGGCGCGGGTGCGGTCCATGATCAGGTTGACGGCGGCCCGGGTCTCGGCGTGGTCGAGGTCTTCCTTGATCAGTTCGGAACCCCGCCCGGAGTAGACCAGGTGATAGAAACAGATGCGTGGCACTTCGAGCTGTTCGATCAGGTCGAAAAGATGAGGAATTTCGGCAGCGTTGCGCTTGTTGATGGTGAAGCGCAGGCCGACCTTGAGGCCCTCGGCCTGGCAGTTCTCCACGCCCTTCAAGGCCAGTTTGTAGGAGCCCGGCACGCCCCGGAACTGGTCGTGCACGGCCTCGGCTCCGTCCAGGGAAATGCCGACATA
>CAYLNA010000323.1:0-2734 GCA_964384665.1 uncultured Desulfovibrionaceae bacterium
CCGGCCCCCGCGCTATCCGAGGAAGTTCTTGATCCCGGTGAAGACGATCTGGGCGGCCAGGGCCGAGAGGACCAGGCCGGTGATCTTGGTCATGATGGACAGGCCCACGGAGCCGAGGAGTTTCTTGAGCACCCGGGCCGAGCGCAGGATGACGCCCACGCACAGGCAGGAGCAGAGCAGGGCGGCCGCGCCGATCATGCGTTCCGTGGTTCCGCCCAGCTCCGCGCCGAGGATGAGCAGCGTGCCGATGGTGGCCGGACCCACGGTCACGGGGATGGCCAGGGGGACCACGGCGAAGTCCACGTCCGGGGCCACTTCCTGGCTGGAGCGCTTGCCCGAGACCAGGGACACTGCGGACAGAAAGAGCAGGCTGCCCGCGCCGATGCGGAATCCGTCCAGGGTGATGCCCAGGGTGGAAAAGATCGGATTGCCGGCGAAATAGAGAATCAGGCTGATGATCCCGACCGAGGCCGTGGTCCGGATGGCCACCCGGCGCTGGTCGGCCTTGCCCATGTGCTCGGTCATGGACAGGAACACGCTCAGGACGAAAAAGGGCGTCAGCAGGAAGAAAAGCTTGATGGCCAGGCTGATGAACAGATTGAACACGATGGACTCCGCTCAGGCCGCTGATTCGCGTTTGCGGCGCTGGATGAGGATATAGACGGCCAGGAGCAGACCGCAGCCGATGACGGTCAGGGTCAGGGCCAGATGCGCGTAACGCAGGATCAGATCCTGGTTCTCGCCGATGACGTAGCCGATGCCTGTCAGCACCGTGCACCAGATTCCGGCTCCGAGCAGGGTGTACAGGGAAAAGCGCAGGTGGTTCATCCCGGCCATGCCCGCAGGCAGGGAGATGAGATGGCGGATGACGGGCAGGAGTCGGCCGATGAAGGTGGAAATCTCGCCGTGGCGGAGGAAAAAACGCTCGACCCGGCCGAATTTTTCCGCGCTGATGCCCACATAGCGGCCGTATTTGAGGATCAGCGGTCGCCCCAGATAGCGGGCCGCGAAATAGTTGGCGTAGGCCCCGACCAAGCTGCCCAGGGTTCCGCTGGCGATGGCGATCCAGGCGTTCATCGCGCCCCGTTGGGCCAGATAGCCGGCCGGGGGCATGACCAGTTCGCTGGGCACCGGCAGGACCGAGCTTTCCATGGCCATGAGCAGAAAAATTCCCCAATATCCCATGCCGCCGATGGTGGTCAGCAGCCAATTGATCAGTTCGTGCATGCGTGCTCCGTGGTGAAGCGGGCCTCGCGGCCCGTTTTGCCCGTCCTTAGGGTCAGGGCAGGGGAAAGGCAAGGGGCTCGGTTGCGGGCGGACTGGTCACGGCCAAATGCAAAATGGTGACAAACTTGACTTCAGGGATTTTTGTCGATCAGGTTCGCTGCGTCAGAGGAGAATTGGATGAATTCACAAAGCGCCATCGCGTCCGCATTGGACGAAGTTGATAAACTCGATCCGAATATACTGTTGGATCTATCCCGACGTATTTCATCCGAATTGGATCGTCGCGGCTTGTCCGGAAAGCCAAACCAAATCCGCCCAGCGCCCAAGTCGTCGCGGTTGTTTCAGGTTCCGGAATCCGTGAAATACCTGTCCCAATTTCAGATCGAGGCCCTGGCCGCCTCCTTCCGGACTTGGCTGCACGCGGCCCGCGACGCCCGCACCAGTCAGGCCCGGACGCGCATCTGGCTGCTTTTTTTGATTCTGCGGCACACGGGCATGCGCTTGGGCGAGGCCCTGGAGCTGGACGACCGTCAGGATTTCGATTTCGAACGCGGCGTGGTCCGGATTCGCGGCGAGGCCGCGCGCGAAGTTCTTCTGCCGGTGGACGTGCTCGACGCCCTGCGCCTTTTTTTCGACGCGCCCCTGAGCGCGACGCTGCGCGGGCAGGTCTTCCGGCTGGACCCAGGCTATGTCCGGCGCAAATTTTCGGAGCGCGGAGCCGGGACGGGCATTCCGCGCGAACTGCTCAACCCGCGCGTGCTCCGTCATTCCCGCGCCGTGGAGCTGCTGCGCGGGGGCGTGCCCCTGGTCGTGGTCGACGCCATGCTCGGCCATCAGAGCCTGCCGCAGGCGGCGCAGTACGTCAGCTTTTCCGACGCCGACACCCGGCGTATCATGCAACACTATGTTCAGGAGGTTTACCGGATGAAGACTTCGGCGAGAAATATGTTCGTCGGCCAGATCAGCGCCATCCGCGACGGCTTGGTCTTAAGCGAAGTGGAATTGACCACCGCTTCGGGTCTTAAGGTCGTGTCCGTCATCACCAAGGACAGCTTCGAGGCTCTGGGGCTGGCCATGGGCATGACGGCCATCGCCACGGTCAAGGCGCCCTGGGTGGTTCTGGTCAAGGAGGAGCAGAAGCTCAACACCAGCGCCCGGAACAAATTCTGCGGCGTCATCTCCAAGATCAACAAGGGCAAGATCGCCGTGGACGTGGTCGTGGATCTGCCCGATGGAACCAAGATCACGTCCCTGATCACCGACGAGTCGGCCAACGGCCTGGATCTGAAGGTCGAGGACCCGATCTGCGCCCTGGTCAAGGCTTTCTCGGTCATTCTGACCCTGGAATAGCATCGGTTTTCTGGTGTTCGAACGGGTCCGACGCACGGCGCGCCGGACCCGTTTTCTTTTAGAAGCGGACGGCGATCTTGGCCACGACCCGGTAGTCCTCGGCGGGTTGTGCGCCCTCCATGTCCCGGTACACGGCCACGGGCAGGGCCAGGCCCAG
>CAYLNA010000324.1:0-2733 GCA_964384665.1 uncultured Desulfovibrionaceae bacterium
CTGGACATGGTCGAGAACCGTTTCGTCGGCATGAAGTCGCGCGGCGTGTACGAGACGCCGGGCGGGGCCGTCCTGCAGCGCGCCCACCGCGACCTGGAAGGCGTGTGCATGGACCGCGAGCTGCTGCATCTGCGCGACACCCTCATCCCGCGCTACGCCGAGATGGTTTACAACGGCTACTGGTTCGCGCCCGAGCGCGAGGCCCTGCAGGCCTTCATGGACAAGGCCCAGGAAACGGTCACCGGCACGGTGCGCCTCAAACTGTACAAGGGCGGGGTTTATCCGCTGGGTCGCAAATCCCCGTACTCGCTTTATAACCCCGAGTTGGCCACGTTCGAGAAGGACGAGGTCTACAATCAGGCCGACGCCGCCGGGTTCATCAAGCTGCACGGTCTGCGCCTCCAGGCCCGCCAGCCCTTCCTGAACAAGATCAAGGGCTAGGCCATGAGCACCGCCAAGGAAAAGAAACTGTGGGGTGGCCGGTTCTCCGGGGACACCGCCCCCCTGGTCGAACGCTACACCTGCTCCGTGGGTTTTGACTCGCGCCTGTACGCCCAGGACATCGCCGGGTCCAAGGCCCACGCGGCCATGCTGGCCAAGCAGGGCATCATCACCCCCGACGATCTGGCCGCCATCCATCAGGGGCTGAGCCAGATTCTGGACGAGATCGAGGCCGGGACCTTTGTCTGGCGCGAGGATCTGGAAGACGTGCACATGAACATCGAGCACCGTCTGACGGAACTGGTCGGCGCGCCGGGCCAGAAGCTGCACACGGGCCGCTCCCGCAACGATCAGGTCGCCCTCGATTTCCGTCTCTTCGTGGCCGATTGCCTGACCCAGTGGTCCGATTTGCTGCGTGAGTTGGTCCGCGTCATCCTGACTCAGGCCGAGGCCCACGAGGACGTGCTTTTGCCCGGATGCACGCATTTTCAGCCGGCTCAGCCGGTCAGTCTGGCCCAGCATCTTCTGGCCTACGCCCAGATGTTCCGGCGCGACCATGACCGCGTGACCGACGCCCTGCAGCGGGTCCGGGTTTGCCCCCTGGGCGCGGCGGCCCTGGCCGGAACCACCCATCCCCTTGATCCGGAGCAGGTCCGGGCCAGTCTCGATCTGGGCGATGTTTTCGCCAACAGCATGGACGCGGTCTCGGACCGGGATTTCGTGCTCGAAGCCTCGTTCTGCGGCAGCCTGGTCATGATGCACCTTTCGCGTCTGTGCGAGGAGATCATCATCTGGGCCAATCCGCGTTTCGGTTTCGTGCGCCTGCCCGACGCCTACTCAACGGGCTCGTCCATCATGCCCCAGAAAAAAAATCCGGACGTGGCCGAACTGATGCGCGGCAAGACCGGCCGGGTTTATGGCGATCTCATGGCGCTTTTGACCCTGATGAAGGGTCTGCCCATGGCCTATAACCGGGACATGCAGGAGGACAAGGAGCCCTTCCTGGACGTGCACGACACGGTCGCGCCGTCGGTGGAGATCATGGGTGGGATGTTGACCGAGTTGCGTTTCAACCGCGACCGCATGGCCCAGGCCCTCAAGGCCGGCTTCCTCAACGCCACGGAATTGGCCGACTATCTGGCGGCCAAGGGCATTCCGTTCCGGCAGGCCCACCACATCACCGGCGCGGCCGTGGCCTTCGCCGAGGAGCGCGGCGTGGGGCTGGAGGATTTGAGTCTGGACGATTTGCGCCAATTTTCTCCGGACATCGCCGCAGATGTCTTTGCCGTGCTCGATTATGAAAATGCCGTGGCCCGGCGCAAGGTTCCGGGGGGGACCGGGCCGGAATCCGTTCGGGTGCAATGCCGCGCCCTGCGCGACTGGCTCGCATGAAAAAACCGGCCCTTGGGCCGGTTTTTTCATGCAGTGGGCTCTTGATCGCCATGGTGCGTGTCCGTGTTGACCGGATACTGCGCGCCCTATAGGTGATTGGTGCGGTGATGATGGCCCCTGATTCGATGCCGAAGTTTCTTTGATCCAAGGAGGGTGGTCGAGATGTGGAATTCGAGGACATGGTTCGCGGTGGTTGTCGCCGGTTTGTGCCTGGCGTGGTCGATGTCCGCGCTGGCGGAAAACGCCTATGTGGGCGTCCAGGCCTGCAAGGATTGTCATGAAGAACAGTTCGAAAAGTTCACCAAGTTTTCCAAGAAGGCCCATTCGGCCCATTCCGTGCAAATCATGGCCTCGGATCTGAGCGAGGCGGAGCTGGCCGGGTGCTACGCCTGCCATTCCACAGGGTATGGCAAGCCGGGTGGTTTCGTCAGCCATGAAAAGACGCCGCACCTGGCCGACGCCGGCTGCGAGGTCTGCCACGGTCCGGGTAAGGCGCATGTCGACAGCGGCGGGGACGCCGCGCTCATCAAGGGCAAGTTGACCATGCAGGACTGCGAGACCTGTCATAACGAGGACCGCGTCCGCTCCTTCAACTACAAGCCGCTCATCTTCAGCGGCGCTCACTAGGAGGGAGCCATGGACCTGTTTCGCAAATCTCTCGGGGCCAAGATCCTGGGCATTACCTTCGCGGTTTTGTCCGTGTATTTCACGGTGTTTTTCTGGACGAATTTTTTCTGGGAGCGGGCCGCGACCCTGAGCGAGGTCGGCGTCACCGCCGCGCGCACGGCCGACATGCTGAACATGGCCATCCGCGAGCCCATGGCCATTGGCGACAATGCCGGAACGACCAGTAAATTCGAGGAAATGGGCGCGCATTACAAGGACATCGATATTCATCTG
>CAYLNA010000325.1:0-2713 GCA_964384665.1 uncultured Desulfovibrionaceae bacterium
GAAATTCCTCTTCGTCATCGACCAGCAATACGGAAAATGTTTCCATGCGTACTCCACGAAAATGTTCGTTTTCAACCAGGTGACACGCGCTCCCCGCGACCCGCGCCGGAGCCGCCGCGTTCATCTTCAGCGAAACACACATCGGCTTTGACTTCAATCCTTTCGGATCAGAAAAGTTCCATTTGGGTCGTGTCCGCAGGGTCGAAGGGAGGCATTCGCGTCCTTGACCGGCCGCCCGCCAGGGATCAAGGAAGGGCATGGCGAAGAACGGAAAGACCATCACTCCCACCTCGACGGCGACCATCCTGGAGAGCATCTCCGACGGCGTGTTCACCGTGGACGCGCGCTGGCGCGTGACCTCCTTCAACCGCGCGGCCGAGGAAATCACCGGCGTGCCGCGCGCCGAGGCCATGGGCCGCCTTTGTTCGGAGGTCTTCCGCTCCAGTCTGTGCGGGGACGGATGCCCGCTGCAACGGACCCTGGCCAGCGGCAAGCCCATCATCGGCTCGTGCGGCTATATCGTCACGGCCCAGGGCGAGCGCCTGCCCATCAGCGTGTCCACGGCGGTCCTGCGGGACGAGGACGGCCGCGTCATGGGCGGGGCCGAGACGTTTCGCGATCTGTCCGAAATCGACGCCCTGAAGCGGGAGCTGGAAGGGCGCTACCACGTCGGCGAACTGACCAGCCGCAGCCCGCGCATGCACCGCCTGTTCACGGTTCTGCCGGCCATCGCGGCCAGTCCGAGCACGGTTCTCGTCACCGGGGAGACCGGCACCGGCAAGGAGCTGTTCGCCCGCACCATCCATGCCCTGAGCCCCCAGGCCAGCGGTCCCTTTGTCGCCGTCAACTGCGCGGCCCTGCCCGACACCCTGCTCGAATCCGAACTGTTCGGGCACAAGGTCGGAGCCTTCACCGGCGCGACCCGCGACCGCCTGGGCCGCTTCGCCCAGGCCAGGGGCGGAACCATCTTTCTGGACGAGATCGGGGAGATCAGTCCGGCCCTGCAGGTCCGTTTGCTGCGGGTGTTGCAGGAGCGCACCTTCGAGCCCCTGGGCGCGTCCCGGACCGAATCCACCGACGCCCGGATCATCGCGGCCACCAATCGCAATCTGCTGGATCTGATCCGTTCCGGCGCGTTCCGGGAAGATCTCTATTACCGCATCAACGTCGTCCGCCTGGAATTACCGCCCCTGCGCGAGCGCAAGGAGGACATCGGCCTTTTGGTCGAGCAGTTCATCCGCCGCTTCAACCGCGTCCAGAACCGCTCCGTGCCCGGCATCTGTTCCGAGGCCCTGTCCCTGCTCATGGCCCATCATTGGCCGGGCAATATCCGCGAGCTGGAGAACGCCGTCGAGCGGGCCTTCATTCTTTGCGGCCAGGGCCGCATCGGCATCGCCCATCTGCCGGAGGAACTGACCCTGGCTTCCCACCGCGAGCCCTCCGGATGCCTGGGCTCGGCCCACGACCTGCTCGACATCCAGGCCATCGCGGAAGCCCTGGAGCGCAACGGTTTCAACCGCCTGGCTGCGGCGCGCGAGCTGGGCATCCACAAGACCACGCTCTTTCGACGCATGAAGCGACTGGGCATGGCCCCGCCGGAACAGGATGGCCGCACCCGCCAAGCGGAGTAGCGGGCGCGCTTTCCCGCGCTGCGCGGTGTGGTGCGCGGATGCAACGCCCGATCTGGCTCCGCGCGGACGATATCCGCGGAAAACCGGTCTCGTCCCTTGTTTTTTGCCGCGTGGGCGTGGCGGCACGGACCATGCTTCGCCGCCGCTCCAAGAGGAGCTTGCATGCCGCGCATCGCCATCCATATCTGGCGCGACCGCGTCGCCCCTGTCTTTGACATCGGCGGCCGGATTCTGATCCTGGCCGATCGGGAAGAACGCCACGCCCTGGTCAGTCCGCAGCCCGCCCTTCGGGCCGAGGAACTGGCCGGACTGGGCGTGGACATCCTGATCTGCGGCGCCATTTCCAGCCCCATGCGCGAGGCGGTCATGGCGCGGGGCATCGGGGTCGTCGGCTTCGTGGCCGGCGAGGTGGAGCGGGTGATCGCGGCATGGAAGAGCGGCGTCCTGGATGAACGGTTCGCCATGCCCGGATGTCGGGGCATGGGGTTCGCTCGGGGCCGCGAGCGCGGGACAAGGGCCCGCGCGCATCAGGAATCACGGAGGACATCATGCCACGTGGAGATGGAACGGGACCGCAAGGACTCGGACCGCGCACCGGGCGCGGAGCCTGGCTGTGCACGGATCAGGACCAGGAAACGACGGTCCGGGAATTTGGAAACGGTGGAGGCCGGGGGCTCGGGCAGGGCCGAGGACGAGGACTTTGCCGACGGATAACGCCGGGCATGGGCCGCGTCCTGGCCGCGCGGGAACGCTCGGCCGACACCGGCGAGACCGAGGCCTTGCGGGCCAAGGTCCGCCAACTTGAGGCGGAACTTGGAGTCCTGGCCAAACGGCTGGAAGAAATCGACAACAACTAGCGCATCGTGGAGAAAGAATGGAGAACATGGAACGCAGCGCGGCGCCCAAGGCCAGTTCGTGTGGATCGTGCACGGACACGTCGTGCTCGGCCGCCAAGCGTCAGAGCGGAGAGAACGACAAGGAATTCGAGGAACGCCGGGCCCTGCAGTCGCGGTTGTGCCACATCAAACACAAGATCATGGTCATGTCCGGCAAGGGCGGGGTGGGCAAGAGCACCGTGGCCG
>CAYLNA010000326.1:0-2704 GCA_964384665.1 uncultured Desulfovibrionaceae bacterium
TGGCAGTGTTCGGCCGGAGCTGGCGCGGTCACGGCCGGGGCGGTCCAGGCCGGGGTCGGGCGTTGTTCCTGGGAGAGGAAGGGCTGGATGAACTTCGCTTCCACGGGCTTGCCGTCGGTCAGGATGACCAGGCGCTCGATCAGGTTTTCCAGTTCGCGCACGTTGCCCGGCCAGTCATGGTCCAGCAAGAGGTCCAGGGCCTCGGGGGTCAGGGTCAGGCTGCGGCCGTATTCCCGTTCCAGGTCGGCCTGGAAATGATGGACCAGTCGGACCACGTCTTCCTTGCGTTCGCGCAGGGACGGCACCCGCACCGGAAAGACGTTGAGCCGGTAGAAAAGATCCTCGCGGAACAGGCCGCGCGCGACCTGTTGGTCCAGGTCGCGGTTGGTGGCGCTGATGATGCGCACGTCGACCTTGCGCGTCTTGTTGCTGCCGATGCGCTCGAAGTCCCGTTCCTGCAGCACGCGCAGGAGTTTGGATTGCAGGGCCAGGGGCAGTTCGCCGATTTCGTCCAGAAAAATTGTCCCCAGATGGGCGTCCTCGAAGCGGCCGGGCTTGGTGCTGTTGGCGCCGGTGAACGCGCCCTTTTCGTAGCCGAACAGTTCCGCCTCCAACAGGTTTTCGGGGATGGCCGCGCAGTTGACCTTGATGAAGGGGTGGGTCTTGCGGTCCGAGAGTTCGTGGATGATGCGGCCGATGAGGGTCTTGCCCGTGCCCGATTCGCCCAGGAGCAGGACCGTGGCCTTGGTCGGGGCGACCTTGGCCACGTATTGCTCCACTTCCAGCATGGCCTGGCTCTTGCCGACGATGTACGGGCCGTGGTTTTCGCGGGCGATCTGGTATTTGAGGGAGGTGTTTTCCTGTTGCAGGGCCGCCTCCCGGTCCTTCACCTTTTCGTTCAGGCTCAGGAATTGGGAGATGAGCGTGGCCACGACGGTCAGGAATTCCGCGTCGGCGTCGAGCTGGTCCTGGCCGGAAAAAAGGCGGTCGACATTGAGCACGCCGATGGGATTGCCGTGGAGCAGGA
Source organism: uncultured Desulfovibrionaceae bacterium (assembly GCA_964384665.1). Classification (GTDB taxonomy): domain Bacteria; phylum Desulfobacterota; class Desulfovibrionia; order Desulfovibrionales; family Desulfomicrobiaceae; genus Desulfomicrobium. Next base: position 1,028 of record CAYLNA010000326.1, read on the forward strand.
TGGGCACGCCGACAAAGGAAATGCGTTCGCGGCTGACCCGTCTGGTCCCGGTCTTGTCCAGAAACAGGGGCTCCTGGGAGATGTCCGGCACCACATAGGGCTTGGCCGTGCGGAAGATGGTTCCGGTGATTCCTTCGTCCATGCGGTACACGCCGCGTCGTTTTTCCTGGTCCGACAAGCCGTAGGACGTGGAAATGGCCAGCCGTCCGGATCGGGGATCGTACAGGGTGACCGTGGCCCGGCGCATGCTCATGGTGTCGGACAGGATCTTGAGGATGGATTCCAGGGCGCTTTCCAGGTCGAGGGCCTGATCGATGACCTTGCTGATGGACAGCAGGACTTGCAGTTCAATGGGGCAGGTGGAGGTGCTCATGCCCGCGTGCAAGCAACAAGGGCGCCGTGACGACGGGGCGAGGAATCGCGCGGGGTTGCGGTGGATGGTCGCGCCAGAGAGGGGCTGATGGCTGGTCTATTTTTTACAAAAATGAAAAAATTAAAATTTTATTCCCCGTACGAATTTGCTAAATTGTACAGAATTGATGGCGAATCCGGATCGACGCGGACGTCGCGGCCGCGACGGATGGACGCCAGGGACTCTGGTCGGCATTTCGACGGCCCTGGAGTCCGGCTGGGCGCGCCTTGACAAACGCCGCCGGCCCGTCCAGATCATGGATGCTGGATACCGGCCTTCGCCGGCATGACTGACGAAAAACTTGGCGTGAAACGTCATTCCGACGAAACCCGGAATCCAGTTCGAACTGTCGCGAATGGGCTGAATAGTTACCCGTATTTTTTTCTTTTTCTCGGAGCGCCGCATGGACCCGATCAATTTCAATTTTTTGTGTTCCGAACCCGCCCCGCCCAATGGCCGCGGCGTCGGCATCATCGGGGCCGGGCCGTCGGGATTGGCCGCCACGGGCTATCTGTCCTGCCTGGGCTATCAGGTCGAGGTCTACGACAAGCTGCCCAAGCCGGGCGGGCTGATGCTGTTCGGCATTCCCGGCTACCGCATCCCCAAGGAGCGCATCGACCTGGGCGCGCGCGCCCTGGAGCGCAAGGCCGGGGTCATCTTCCACACCCACACCAAGATCTGTTGCAGCGGCCCTCTCCATGACGAGGAGGGCGACCATTTTTGCCGCGAGATCCTGGGGTTTGGCGACATGGTCAAGAAGCACGACGCCATCATGATCTGCACCGGGTCCTGGCGGTCGCGCAAGTTGGGCGTTCCGGGCGAAAATCTGGCCGGCGTTTTTTCGGGACTGGAGTTTCTCTTTCCCATCCGGGCCGTGAAATATAGCGCGCCCAACGTGAAACTGCCGGACGTGGCCGGCAAGACCGTGGCCGTCATCGGGGCCGGACATTCGGCCGTGGACGTGGCCCACAACGCCATCCATCTTGGCGCGGCCAAGGTCTGGCATATCTATCGCCGGACCAGCCGCGAGGCCCCGTGCGGGGCCTTCGAGATCGACCAGCTGCGGGCCATGGGCGTGGAATGGCTGGAGCGGACCACGCCCTTGCGCGTCCTGGGCGAGGACAGGGTCGAGGGCCTGGAAATTTCCCGGCCTGGCGCGGACGGTCCGGAAACCTCGGTCCTGCCCGTGGATCTGGTCGTGACCGCTATCGGCGAGACGGCCACTCCGCCCTTCGCCAAGGAGCTGGGCCTGGAGAACGTGCGCA
>CAYLNA010000327.1:0-2695 GCA_964384665.1 uncultured Desulfovibrionaceae bacterium
CACAGGCCCTGTCCGGACAGCAGGGCCTGCCGCCGGGGCGAGGCCGAGGCCAGGACCAAGGACTGTCGCGCCCGGAATGGACCTTGGTTCACTTGTCCTCCAGCGGGGCGGTCAGGGCGTCGCGCAGGGCTTCGTCCAGGGTGGGATGGGCGAAGATGTGCTCGTGGGCGGTTTCCTGGGTCCAGGCGTCGCGGACCATGATTTCGGCCAGGGTGACCAAGTGGGACGCGGCGTGGCCGACGGCGCTGATTCCCCGAACCACGCCGTCCACCCAGGCGATCTTGACCAGTCCCTGGGCCTGGCCGTGAGCCTGGGAAATGGGATTGGCCCCGAGGTTGGCGCGGGTCACGGCGACCGTATGCCCGGCGGCGGCCAGTTCGACCACGGTCTGGCCGACGCGCATGACTTCGATGGAACCATAAATGCAACCGGGCATGGGGCCGGGCGCGTAGGGAGCGCTTGTCTCGCCCAGGGCGTGGCGCACGGCGTGCCGCGCCTGGTGCTCGGCCGCGTGGGCCAGCAGGGTCCGGCCGTTGACATCGCCGATGGCGTAAATTCCGGGCGCGGCGCGCAAACAGTCGTCGGTGACGATCCAGCCCGCTCCGGCGACGGCGATGCCGGCCGCGTCGAGGTTAAGATCGGCCGTGTTCGGGCGGCGGCCCACGGCGACAAGGGCCTTGTCCGCGCGGATCTCGGAGCCGTCCTCCAGCCGGGTCAGCACGGACTCGCCCTCGTTGCCCAGGCTGGCCACGCGCTTGCCCGTGATGATGCTCCACTTCTTGCGCTTGAGCAGGCCGTGCAGGGTCTGGGCGATTTCGGCGTCCTCGGTCGGGGCGATGCGCGGCGCGGCTTCGATCAGCGTGATGGCCGCGCCCAGGCGGTGCCAGAACTCGGCCATTTCCAGGCCGATGGCCCCGGCTCCGATGACGGTCAGACTGGTCGGGGTCTGGTCCAGATCGAGCAGATCGGTGGAGTCGAGGATGCGGTCGTGGTCCAGCTCCAGGCCGGGAAAGGCGGCGGGGGACGAACCCGTGGCGATGAGCAGGGTATCGAATGTCAGGTCCCGGTCGTTGCCGGATACGCGCAGGGAGCGGGGACCGGTCAGGGCGGCCGCGCCAGTGATCAGCGTCACTCCGGCGCGTTCCAACTGGGTGGCCATGGCCTTGCGCGAGGCCGAGACAATGGCCTGCTTGCGCTTGATCAGGGCCGCGAGATCCATCTGGATCGAGCCGGAACACAGCCGCAGCCGGGATTGGGCCTCCAGGCCTTCCATAGGTTCGGTCGCGCCGAGATAAAGTTTGGTCGGGATGCAGCCCCAGTTGAGACAGGTCCCGCCCAGGGCCGTTTTCTCGACCAGGGCGACACGTTTTCCTCTTTGACTGGCAAGCAGAGCTGCGGCATAACCGCCCGGACCCGCTCCCATGACAATGATGTCAAAATGGCTCATTGGATACTCATCTTGTTGGAATATAATGGATAGTTGCTCTGGATTTCTTGTGGCCGTGCAGCATCCCTAATGCAGGGCCGCCGGGAACTCAACCCTCGTCGGGAAGAGCGCGGGCCGGGGAGCTGGCCTGGATGGTGGTGAAGCCGAGTAGGAAAATCATGCACCCGTGATGAACGGGCTGGGCGATACGGAGAAACAATGCAGGCGACGCAGAACGGGCAGGGCGGAGAGAAGCGCAAAGGAATCGCTTCTCTTTTCGATCATTATGAAATCAAGGACCTTTTCAAGAGATTCGTGCAGCTCTTGATCGTGGTCGAAGTGCTGATTTTCCTGGTGTGCTGGGTCTATCAGCTAGGCATCGACGAGGTCGCGGTGACGGGCAAGCCCGTCGACATTCCTTTTCCATGGCGGATGTATTTTCTGGTGGCCTTTTCCGCGCCCGTGGCCGTGACCTTTTTGGTCGGAATCGTGGTCGTGGCTTTCAATTCCTTTGTATATGGCCAGCGGGGGGAACCCATCTTCAAGGAAGACGGGCAGGAGGGAGCGAGCGGCAAGCTGGCTCGAATCGCCAATTTCTGCTTTCAGCTGCCTTTTTTGCTGACTTTGCTGCTGCTCGGCGTGTTGATCGGAGTGATCTACAACATGAGCGCCATCATGCAGTACCTGGCCCGCTTCGGCGAGGCTGCGGCCAGGGTGGTGCTCATCGGCCTTGGCTGCGTGTTGGTGGCCGGGACCATCTTTGGCGTGGTGCGCATGGTCCTCAACTACAAGTTGCGCAAGAAAAACATGGAATACGAGTACAAGCGCGAGGTCATGGACCGCCTGGGCATCGCCATCATCGACGAGAAAACCATGATCGACAGTCAGGGCATGGTAATCGGGCCGAAAGCGATCGATGTCTCGCCCCCGCAGAAAGGCGTCCTCCCGCCCGGAACTCCGGAAGACACTCCCCCGGAGCCGGAAAAATGATCATTGACCCACGGGTGAAAAAGGCATGGCGACATGCCTTTTTCATTTTTCAGTCTTGCTGAATCTTGGATAAAAATTACACCGTTTATACGTCGTGAAAACTGTTCGTGACCGGGAGGTGACGCATGAGAATAAAATTTGGAATTCGGGAACGGATGCTGTTGCTGGTTGGCGTGGCCCTGGTTTTTATCGGGGTTGTTGTCGCCTTTTTTGTCTACGAGGCCTCGGATTCCAAAGACAAGATGATCGCCCGCGTCGGGGATTTGATGCTGGAAGAGG
>CAYLNA010000328.1:0-2693 GCA_964384665.1 uncultured Desulfovibrionaceae bacterium
GACAGCCCGATGCCCGGAACGCCCCGCCAAAGGGCCATGGCGGCGCCGTGATCTTCTGGAAGCATGGCCCGAATGGAAACGGACTGCGTTGAAATCATGGGTGATCCTCGTGGCGCGGACGGGGCGGCTCCAGGCCGTGAACCGCGTGGTTTTCGGCAAGCATTGTCATTGGCGGGTGATTCTTGTACGGAGCGGACGTTCAGGCGATTTTTTTGTCAACATCCAGAGCATGATGCGAGGTGCCATATGCGTTTTATCGATGAACTTTCCCTGGCTGGCAAGCGGGTCTTGGTGCGCGTGGACTACAATGTGCCGATCAAGGACGGCGTGATCGTGGATGACAACCGGATCAAGCAGAGCCTGCCCACGCTCCAGCTGGCCCTGGATGCCGGCGCGTCCCTGGTGCTGTGCTCCCATCTTGGCCGTCCCAAGGGCGCTCCGGTTCCTGAATTTTCCCTTCAGCCCATCGCCAGTCATCTGGCCGCGTTGCTCGGCCGCGAGGTGCGCATGGCGCCGGACTGCATCGGTCCCGAAGCCCTGGCCATGGCTGAGAACCTGGCTCCGGGCCAGATTCTGTTGCTGGAAAACCTGCGCTTCCACGCCGGGGAAACCAAGAACGATCCGGACTTCAGCCGTGACTTGGCCAAATTCGGCCAAGTCTATGTCAACGACGCCTTTGGCGCTTCGCACCGCGCCCATGCCTCGGTCGTCGGCGTGACCGAGTTCATCGACGAATGCTGCGGCGGCTTGCTCCTCAAGAAGGAATGGCGGTACCTGGGCGAAGCCCTCAAGGAGCCGGAGCGCCCCTTCGTGGCCATCATTGGCGGAGCCAAGGTCTCGTCCAAGCTGGGCATCCTCAAGGCGCTCATGGACAAGGTCGATTCCATGATCGTCGGAGGGGCCATGGCCAATACTTTTCGCAAGGCCCAGGGTTTCGAGGTCGGGACGTCGTTGGTCGAGGACGACCTTCTGGAAGAAGCCATGGCCATCATGGTCGAGGCGCGGGAAAAAGGGGTCAAGTTTTACCTGCCCGTGGATTTCATCCTCGGCGCGGACCCCAAGGGCGGCATTGCCTCGGGCGTGCGCACTTACCAGGATATTCCGGCCGAGGAAATGATCCTCGACACGGGGCCGGCTTCCCACACCCTGTTCGCCGAGGTCATCAAAAACGCGAAAACCGTGATCTGGAACGGCCCCATGGGCGCGTTCGAAAATCCAGCCTTTGCCCAGGGCTCCATCAATCTGTGCCGCGTCGTCGCCGCCCTTGACGCCATGACCATTCTCGGCGGTGGAGACACCAATGTCATCGTCGAACTGACCAAGCTGACGGACAAATTCTCCTTTATTTCCACTGGCGGCGGTTCGTTCCTGGAATTTTTGGAAGGCAAGGAACTGCCCGCGTTCACCGCCCTGGAGGAAAAAGCATGAGAAAACTCATGGCCGCCAACTGGAAGATGTACAAGACCGTGGCCGAGGGCGAGGCCACGGCCCGCGAACTGGCCGCGCTTCTGAACGGCCGCCTGCCCGAGGACCGGGAGGTTCTGGTCTGCCCGCCGAGCATCATGCTGGAGCAGGTCGGCCGCGCGCTGGCTGGACACGATGGCGTCCATGTCGGGGCCCAGAATTTCTATCCCTCCGCCCAGGGCGCCTTCACGGGCGAGATCGCGCCGGATCAGCTTCTGGATGCGGGATGCGCCTTTGCTCTGGTTGGCCATTCCGAGCGCCGGCACGTGCTGGGCGAGGACGATGCCTTCATTGGAAAAAAAGTCGCCTTTGGGCTTGGCGCGGGCTTGAAGGTGGTCCTGTGCATTGGAGAAACCATTGCCGAACGCCGGGCCGGCCAGGTTGAAGCGGTGCTGGCCCGGCAGTTGGAATTGGGCTTGGCCGATGTCTTGACGACAGCCACGGCCGAGAAGGTGGCCGTGGCCTATGAGCCGGTCTGGGCCATCGGCACGGGCGAGGTCGCCGGCCCCGAGGAAATTCTGGCCGCCCACGCCTTTGTACGAGCCAAACTCCATGAGCTTGCACCGGCGCATGGCGCGGCGATCCGTATTCTCTACGGTGGTTCGGTCAAGCCGGACAACGCTGGAGACATCATCCATCTTGACAATGTCGACGGTGTGCTGGTAGGCGGCGCGAGTCTCAAGGCAGACAGCTTCAGCCAGATCGTCCTGGCCTAATTCCCTGGAGGTATTTTCTTGAATTCCTTGATAATCACCATACACATCATCGCCTGCATCACCCTTGTGGTCCTTGTTCTGCTGCAGTCCGGCAAGGAAGGCATGGGCGTTATTTTTGGCGGTGGCGGCGGCTCCCTGTTTGGCGCCAGCGGCGCCGGCAATCTGCTCAGCAAGTTGACGGCCGGGGCGGCCACCGTGTTTTTCATCACCTCCATGGTCTTCACCTATATCAGCACGCAGCAGCACACCTCCCCCAAGGAGTCCATCGTGCTGGACATGCCCGTGACCGAAACTCCGGCCGTCCCCGTTGCGCCCTCCGCACCGGCCGCTCCCGTGGACCAGAACGCGCAGTCCGAAACCCAGCCAAAAACAAATTAAAAAAATGCTGGACAAAGATCGGAGTCATAGCTAAAGACTGCATCTCCGGTTTGCGGGAAAACCCGCAAAACAGAATGGTTAGATGTCGAAGTGGTGGAATTGGTAGACACGCTATCTTGAGGGGGTAGTGGGGTA
>CAYLNA010000329.1:0-2689 GCA_964384665.1 uncultured Desulfovibrionaceae bacterium
GTGAAGACCAGGGGATCGGGCACGGGAGACGCGCCCAGGGCAGGCGACCCGCCCAATACAACCATGATGCCGACAATGAGCCATGACCAGATCATGCTGATTCCTCCCATGGGCAAACGCGCCCTGTCGCGCATCCGTCAAGCCAGCCGCGTGACGGTTTTTCATGCGTGCGGCGATCCTATCTCCCCTCCCGCGCGTTGAAAAGCGCCTCGCGCCTCGACAGCGGGCGCGCCGAAAAAAAACCGTGGCCATCTCCGACCACGGTTTCCCGATTTCAAACGCACCCAACCAGGCGCATCTAGAATTCCACGCCCACGCTCAAAACGGCCGTGAGCGGCGCGCCCACGTAATAGCTGGCCTTGCCGGACTGGGCGTCGTCGGAAGCGCTGATCATGGACACGTATTCGGTGTCGAACAGATTGTAGAGATTGAGCGAAACCTTCAGGGCGTCGGCAAAGGACGCGTCCTCGTAGCGGTAATGCACGCCCAGATCGGCGACCACGTAGTCATCGACATGTTCCGTGTGCTCGGCGTCGCCATGGCGCTCGCCCAGATAGCGCACGGAAGGAACGACCTCGAAGCCCTTGTATTTCCAGACAAGCCCGGCCTTGACCATCCACTCCGGGGTATCCACGATCTGCTTGCCCTCGGTCTCCATGGCCGCGCCCTGATAGGTCAAATCATCGTCGTAGGTCAGCTTGGTGTAGGTCGGATTGACGAACAGGGTCAGATCGTCGGTCAGGTAAAAATTACTCTCGATCTCGAAACCGATGCCCGTGGCGTCGCCCACGTTCTGCTGGTAGTCGAGGTTCACGCGCGGATCGTGGACCGTGGTCAGCAGGTTCTGATGCCTGGAATAGAACACGGCCGGGGTGATATCGAACCATTCGTGACGGACGCGCAGGCCCAGCTCGAAATTGTCCGAAGTCTCGATGTCGTAGCCGTCGAACATGTCGGCCAGGGTCACGCCGGCGGCCTGAAACGCGGCCCGGTTCTGGTTGTAGAGGTTGATGATCGGCACGTAGGAATAGGGCCGGATATGGCTGCGGCCATAGCTGGCGTAGGGCTGAAACATGTCCGTGATGGAATAGCTCACCCCGACCGTGGGCAGCCAAATATCATACGTGTTCTCGTCGCGGGCCAGATCCGGGGCCTCGGTCAGGATATAGTCCGGAGCGCTGGACACATAGCCCGCACTGGCCGGTTCGTCATAGCGGAAATACTTGAGCCCGGCCTGCCAGTCGAACGCGCCGATGGTTCCGGCCAGACTGGCGAAAGGGCTGTTCACGTAGCCGTTGCCGTCATTCTCGGTCTGGATGCCATAGCCCCGGAACGCGCCGGTGCTTGGGTCGTACATTTCCGTGGTGATGCTCATGTCCACGGATTCAACCAGATGCCCCACGGACAGCCGGACCAGTTCCATGTCCACGTCAAGCTGGGAGAGCAGACCGAAGCGCTCGATGTCGCGGATGCGCTTTTGGACCACCCCGCCCTGGGAGGTCACGCCCTGATAGACCTCGGCGTCTTCCTTGGAATAATAGGGCTTGATGGATGCCGAAAGCATGTCGTTGAAGGTGAAGGGAATCACGGCCATGAGGTCCGTGTTCTGGTGCTCGGAGCGGTTGTTTTTATAGTAATAGATGTCCTGGGCCTTGGTTCCGGTCAGGTGCTCGGAAAAATCGGTGCGATACTCGCCGTGCAGATCCTTCACCTGGGCGTAGTTCAAGGCCCGGTACAGATCCTGTTCGACTTCGTTGTAATTGAACCAGAGCTGGATTTTGTCTTCGTCGTGATAGGGCTGGGAGATCATAAAATTGGCGTTGGTGCGCGGTCCCAGATCGCCGGGGCCTTTCCATTTGTCGGCGTTGGTTTGCGACGCCGAAACGCTCATGGCCGTGTCCGTGGCCCAGAGGCTGCCCGTGTCCACGCGGGAATAGACCCGATTATAGGCGTTGCCGCCGACGCTCAGGTCCAGATCAAGGCCCCATTCCTCTTCGGGCCATTGCGGCCGCAGCTCCACGGCCCCGCCGCGCGCGCCCACACCCGTGCCCAGGGCGGCCGGAATCGCGCCCTTGTACACGGCCAGGCTCTCGAAATTCTCCATGTCATAGATGTATTCGCGCGGTCCCATAGGATTGCCGCCCCAGTTGGGCACGCCCTCCACGGTCATAGAGCCCAGAAAACCGCGCACTCCGCGCACGCGGGTGTTTTTCTGCTCGGCGGCCAGGCCCAGGGGATCGACGCTCTCGCACTGGAAACCCGGCAGCAGGTCCATGGCTTCATAAACGCTGGTCTCGGCTTTGGCTCCGGCCAACCTCAAACCGCTGTCCGTGATCTCGGCGCCCGTGTAGACCTGCTCGTTGGCCTGCTTGGTCGGGGCGACGAATTTTTCACCGACCACGACCATCTCGTCCATGGTCGTGGCGTTGGCGGGTTCCTCCGCCCATGCGGGCGATACGCAGAACAGACAGACAGCGAGCACGGCAATACGAAGCATTGATCCTCCCCCAAGGTGTCGCGCGCCGGAATGCGGCGCTGGTTGATGAAACAGTGGCCGGAGCCGTTTTCTTGCGATCCTTAAAAAATAAATCCAATAAAACGATCACGAAATAAAAATTCGTGCCTTTTTCGGCCAAGCCATGGCCATGCGCGGCCCATGCCGCGCCGCCACGGGGCGTCACGGATTGCG
>CAYLNA010000330.1:0-2682 GCA_964384665.1 uncultured Desulfovibrionaceae bacterium
TGGCCGAGCTGGAAGAGCTGGCCCGGCGCAACCGCATCCGGGAGCGTCTGGCCGCGGTCAAGGCCGGCGGAGAATAAGCGGTGCTGGCCTTCCTCACCGCTCCGGCCAACCAGCCCTACGGCGTGGCCCTGGCCCTGATGCTGCTCATCGCCGTCCTTGAACTGCTGGGCCTGGTCATCGGCCTGGGCCTGTCCGACGCCCTGGACGGCATGCTGCCGGACATGGACGCCGACGCGGATCTCGACGCGGGCGGCCACGTCGAAGCGCCGGGCTTGTCCGCCGTGCTGGGCTGGTGCCGCGTGGGGCAGGTCCCTCTGCTGATCCTGCTGGTCATCTTCCTGACCTGCTTCGGTCTGGTCGGCCTGATCATGCAGTCCGCCGTCCAGTCCGCGCTGGGCTTCCTGCTCCCGCCGTTGGCGGGCGTTCCGGCGGCCCTGGTCCTGGCCCTGCCCTGCTTCCGGGCCATCGGCGGGCTGATGGCCCGGATCATCCCCAAGGACGAAACCACGGCCGTCAGCTCCGCCACTTTTGTCGGCCGCGTGGCCACCATCACCCTGGGCACGGCCCGCAAGGGCTCTCCGGCCGAGGCCAAGCTGCGGGACCAATTCGGCCAGACCCATTATGTCATGGTCGCCCCGGATCTGGACGACGCCAGCTTCACCCAGGGCGACCAAGTCATCCTGGTCCGCGACCAGGGCGCTTTTTTTAGCTGCATCGCCAGCAACAGCGACGCCCTGCGCGACGCATGAACAAAACACCCCAATAAATTCAAAGGAGATGACGCATGTTCGGTGATCTACTCTCCCTGCTGTCCATGGCCGCCCTGGTGCTGGCGGCCATGGTCGCCATCTTTCTCATCCTGGCCAGACTCTACAAACGGGCCTCCAAGGAACTCAGCTTCGTGCGCACCGGCTTCGGAGGCCAGAAGGTCATCATGAACGGCGGCGCGTTCGTGGTGCCGGTCTTTCACGAAACAATCCCAGTGAACATGAACACCCTGCGCCTGCCGGTCAGCCGCGCCAACCAGCAGGCCCTGATCACCCGCGACCGCATGCGCGTCGACGTGCTGGCCGAGTTCTACGTGCGCGTCAAACCCGAGGAAGGGTCCATCGCCAACGCGGCCCAGACCCTGGGCTACCGCACGGTGCAGCCCGACGCCCTGAAGGAGCTGATCGAGGGCAAGTTCGTCGACGCCCTGCGCGCCGTGGCCGCCGAGATGGCCATGGAGGAGCTGCACGAAAAGCGCGTGGATTTCGTGCAGAAGGTGCAGCAGGTGGTCAGCGAGGACCTGCTCAAGAACGGCCTGGAGCTGGAATCGGTCAGCCTGACCGGCCTGGACCAGACCGGCAAGGAATTCTTCAACCCCGACAACGCCTTTGACGCCGAGGGTCTGACCAAACTGACCGAGGCCATCGAGGCCCGGCGCAAGAAGCGCAACGACATCGAACAGGACACCCATGTGGCCATCCAGAACAAGAACCTGGAAGCCGAACGCCAAAAGTTGCACCTGAGCCGGGAAGAGGAATACGCCCGTCTGGAGCAGGAGCGCGAAATCGCCGTGCGCCGCGCGGCCCAGGCCGCCGAGATCGCCCGCGAACAGGCCGAGAAGAAACGCGAGGCCGAGGAGGCCCGGATCCGCGCCCAGCAACAAGTGCAACAGGCCCAGATCCTGTCGGAAAAAGCCGTGGAGGAGGAACGCATCGCCAAGGAGCGCCTGCTTTCCACGCGGGAGATCGAAAAGTCCCAGTCCATCGAATCCGCCGACGTGGAAAAGAAAAAGACCGTGGAACTGGCCGAACAGGACCGGGCCATCGCCATCGCCGAAAAATCCAAGGCCCAGTCCCTGGCCCAGTCCCAGGCCGACATCGCCCGGGCCGAGGCGGTCAAGGCCGAGGAACAGGTGGTCACCGTGCGCGAGAGCGAAATCGCCGAGCGCCAGAAAATCATCGAACTCATCGAGGCCCGCAAGCAGGCCGAACGCGACGCCATCTCCATCACCGTGGCCGCGACCGCCGAAAAGCAGGCCGCCGACGACTATGCCGAGGCCGCGCGGATCAAGGCCAAGGGCGAGGCCGACAAGGATCGCCTGACCGCCGAGGGTCGGGCCGAAGCCGAAAAACTCGCGGCCGAGGCGGCCAGAATCCGTTACGAGGTCGACGCCAAGGGCAAGCAGGCCCTGCACGAGGCCGACAACCTGCTCTCCGAATCCCAGGTGGCCATGCAGATCAAGCTGGCCCTCATCGAGCACCTGCCGCGCATCATCGCCGAAAGCGTCAAACCCATGGAAAAGATCGAGGGCATCAAGATCTTCCAGATCGAGGGGCTGGGCGGCGGAACAAGCGGCGCGGCCGGAGCCGGCGCGGACGGCAACCTAGCCGAGCAGGTGGTCAACAGCGCCCTGCGCTACAAGGCCCAGGCTCCGCTGGTCGACTCCCTGCTCAAGGAAATCGGCCTCGGCGGCGCGGACATGACCGCTTTGACCAAGGGACTGCATCCGGACGCTTCCACCAAGGACGCGTGAGGGCTTCCGAACGGGACGGCTTTTCGCGCGGGAGGCAAAAAAGGCGTCTGCTCGGCGCATTCGGCTCATGATCATTCTCCAACACTGGATTCCGGCCTTCGCCGGAATGACGTCTCGCGCCACGTCTTTCCCGTGTCATTCCATTTCTATTTCAAAACAAA
>CAYLNA010000331.1:0-2678 GCA_964384665.1 uncultured Desulfovibrionaceae bacterium
TTAATTTTCTGAATTTTAGACATAGACGATGACGGTCCTTGACGAATTGGAATGGGATGGCGTTGCAAGCGGTCCGGCTTCAAGCCTTGCGGGCGTATGCAGTCGGGTCGAATACGTGCGGAAAATCGGTTCAATTAGTGCATCGACTGGTGATTGTCAAAGATGGAGGGCGCATGTTCACGGCTGTGTCAATCGTCGGATTCAAGAAATCCGGCAAGACAACCCTGGTCTTGGAATTGGCTCGGGAGTTGACGGCCCGGGGCAAAAAGGTGGGGGCGGTGAAGTTCACCCATCATGGCCTGGACGCGAACGGCACGGACACGGCCCGTTTCGCCGAGGAGTGCGTCTGCGTGGCCGGGATCGGCCCCCGGGAAGTCTCCATGCGCTGGAACGCGGCCAAGCAGCTCCAGGACCTCCTGCCCCTGCTTGGCGCCGACATTGTCCTGGTCGAGGGCGGTAAGTCCCTGACCTGGTTGCCGCGCATCGTGGCCCTGGGTTCGGACGAGGACGAGTCCTCCCTGCCGCGCGGGTTGGCCGTGGCGACCTGGGGACCGGGCAGCTTGCCCGGAGTGCGGCGGGCCGAGTCCATCGCGGAGCTGGCCTCCCTGGTCGAGGAACGCGGCTTCGCCCTGCCCGGGCTGGACTGCGGGGCCTGCGGCCGGAATTCCTGCCACGAGCTGGCCCAGGAAATCGTCGCCGGCAAGGTCGGCCCCAATTCCTGTATCGCCCTGCGCCCCAAGCTGTGCGTGCGCGTCGGCGGACAGCAGCTCTCGCTTAATCCTTTTATCGACCGTCTAGTCACGGCCACCCTGCGGGGGCTTTTGACCGAACTGAAGGGCAACGTGCCGGGGCAGCGGGTGGAAATCCTGCTCGATTGAGCCCCGGTCCCCGGCTCGAAAGAGGTTGACGCGGGCTGGGAGCTTCTGCGAAATGCACGAGTGGCGACAGCTCAAGACCCTCAACGGCCGCGAATGAGCGGCATCCACGAACCCATGCGTATATCCGTCAAATGTTATGCGACCTTGTGCGGGCACAATCCGCCCGGTGGAATCCTTGACGTGGCCGACGGGCTGACCGTCGAGGCCGTCCTTCCGCTCCTGAAGCTGAGCGGGGCCGACATCAAGCTTGTCTTCATCAACAGTAAGAACAGCGCCCTGGACAGCGTGCTCGTCGACGGCGATCAGGTTGGCCTGTTCCCGGCGGTGGGCGGCGGATGAACGACTTTCGCGCCCGTCTGGACAGCGTGGCCCGCACGGACGCCCAACGCCGCGTGCGGACCATCGGCCTGCGCGAGCTGCGCGAGCTGTGCCGGACGGCTGGCCTGTCCGAGCCGGAGGCCGCGCGCGAGGCGCTGCGCCAGGAGATCGTTCCCGCCGTTTTGCTCAAGAATCTTCACGCCATCACCGTCGTCGAGCAATCCCGGCTGCTGGAGGCGACCGTGCTCGTGGTCGGGGCCGGGGGCCTGGGCGGGTATGTCCTGGAGCTTTTGACCCGCTTTGGCGTGGGCCGGGTCAGGCTCGCCGACGGCGACGGTTTCGAGGACAGCAATCTGAACCGTCAACTCTTGTCCTCGGCCGAGAACCTCGGCCGCAACAAGGCCCAGGCCGGAGCCGAGCGGGTCCGGGCGACCTGTCCCCTGGCGCGGGTCGAGGTCCTGGATTTTTTTCTGGACGCAGCCAATCTGCCCGGGGCCCTGGACGGCGTGGACATTGTGGTCGACGCCCTGGGTGGGATCGCTCCGCGCCAAGCCCTGCATGAGGCGGCCAGCCGGGTCGGCCTGCCCGTCGTGTCTGCGGCCGTGGCCGGGTGGACGGCCCTGGTCGGGAGCGAACTGCCCGGCCAGATCGGCATTTCGGCCATGTGGTCCGATCCGAGCGCGGCGGACGCCGAGCACGCCCTGGGCAGTCTGGCCCCGGCCGCGTGCCTGGCCGCGTCGCTCCAGGCCGCCGAAACCGTGCAGTATCTCATGGACGGCCGCTTGCGCCTAGCCGGGCGGATGGTCCACGCCGACCTGGCCGCGTTTCGTTTCGAACTTTTCGATCTTTGCGCATGAAACAGGATTCCATCATGAACACACTGGTGCTGGCCACGGGCAATGCCGGAAAAATCCGTGAACTTTCGGCCCTGCTGGCCGTCCTGGCCCCGGGAATTCGGGTGTTGGGCCTGAAGGACTTTCCGGAGATCGGGGATATTCCCGAGACAGGGGACACCTTCGAGGCCAACGCCCGGATCAAGGCCCTGACCGTGGCCCAAGCCACCGGTCTGGTGGCCGTGGCCGATGATTCCGGCCTGTCCGTGGACGCCTTGAACGGCGCGCCGGGCGTGTATTCGGCCCGCTACAGCGGCGAGGGGGCCACGGACGAGGCGAACACGGCCAAGCTCCTCGACGCCATGCGCGACGTGCCCGACCCGGACCGGCGCTGCCATTTCGCCTGCGTCATGCTCGCGGCCACGCCGGGCGGCCAGGAGGCCGTCGGCCGGGGCGCGTGGCCGGGTCTGGTGGCCCGGGAGCCGCGCGGAACCAACGGCTTCGGCTATGATCCTGTCTTTTTTGATCCACAACTGGGGTGCACGGCGGCGGAAATGGACGCGGACACGAAAAACGGCCGCAGCCACCGCCGCCTGGCCATGAACAATCTGCTCGCGCTCTGGCCGGACTTCTGGGCCAGGGCCATGCG
>CAYLNA010000332.1:0-2672 GCA_964384665.1 uncultured Desulfovibrionaceae bacterium
CGCAGGTGCTGGAGGTTGCCCTGGCACCAGCGGCGGTCGCGTTTGAGTTCGTTCAGCAGGTTGGGCGGCACTTCCTCGTAGCTGCCTTCCAGGTCGTAGGCCAGCCAGACCGAATACCCGGCCCGGCGCATCAGGGCCGATTCCACGAAATCATGGGACAGAATGTCTCCGCCCAGGGGCGGCTTGCCGGGCAGGCGGGCCAGGGCGCAATGCTTGATGAAGGGCTTGACCCGGATGATGGCGTTGTGCCCCCAGAACTGCGCGTCGCCCAGGAACCAGTGGTGCAGTCCGGCCGCGTACATGGGGCCATAGGCGCGGTTGGCGAACTGCTGGGCGCGGGCGATGAGGGTTTCCCGTCCCGTGCAGGCCGGGGCCGTCTGCAGGATGCCGACGTTGCGGCGGCGTTCCATGATCCGGACCATGCGGATCAGGGTCTCGCCGGACATGACCGAATCGGCGTCGAAGACGATCATGTAGGTATAGTGCGCGCCGTAGCGGCGGCAGAAGTCGGCCACGTTGCCGCTCTTGCGCTTCAGGTTGATGCGCCGGCGGCGATAGAAGATGTGCCCATGGGCCGAGAGATTGGAACAGAGACGGTTCCAGGCCGCTTCTTCCTGCACCCAGCTGTCCGGATCGTTGGAGTCGCTCAGGATGTGGATGTCGAAGCGGTCGGCCGCGCCCAGGCGTTGCAGGGATTTCCAGACGGCCTGGATACCGGCCATGATTCGTTCCGGATCCTCGTTGCAGATCGGGAACAGAATGGAGGTCTTGATGTTCGCGCGGATGGGCGCGTCCTTGTCGCCCCTGGAGCGGGTCACGGCGAAGCGGTCATCGCGTTTGAGCAGAGTCCAGAACCCGGCCAGGGCGGTCCAGAATCCAAGGGAAATCCAGATGAACAGAGTGCAAAAGACGAAAATAATGGTCGCTTCCAAGGCGGTCGCGCCTCGGTGGGGCAACAGCGAACCCATGACCGAGGCCGCGACCAGGGACGGGGTCAGGACCAGGATCAGCAGGACCATGCGGCGGCGAGCGGCGATCTTGCGCCACGGTTCATTCAGAAATTCCCGATTCATGGGGCTCCTTGGGGACTCGTGCTTGGGCGGGCGGGGTACCGGGTGGGTCATGGAGGCTCCGGCGGTCTGTCTAGGGCCGCAGGCTCTGGGCCAGGAAATAGAGACAGGCCAGGAGCAGGGCGTAGAGCAGGATGTCGAGGTATGACTTGTTCAGGAGGTTCGCCAGTCCAAGCCACAGCGGACGCCAGACGCGCATCCAGGCCCGGACCCAGGGCCGGCGGTCCATCTCCTCCGGGCGCATGTGCGAACGCTTCAGGCCCGGTCCGGGAATGGCCACGGGCTGGACCGTGATTTCCGTCAGCAGGTCGCGCAGGATGGCCATGCCATTGGCCGTGGCCTGGTCCGGATTTTCGCCGGGATTTTCGGCCAGGCGGCGCAGGGTGGCCAGGGCCAGTTCATGGCGCTGGGTCTCCGGGATGGGCAGGCGGCGCAAGTAGGCCGAGACGCGCAGGCCCGCCGCCTCCATCCGCGCTTCCAGGATCTGGCGCGGAGTTTCGACGTGAGGGCGCGCGTCCGGCGCGTGGTCAAATTTCGTGGGCATGGAGGGCATCCGCGCGGTTACAGTTTGACGGCATAGCTCCACGTCTCGGTCAGCGGCGTCACGCCGTGCTGGAGCGTGGCCCGCATTTCAATGATGGGACGCTTGTCCGGCAGCACCATGCCCAGGGGGGAGGCGGAATCGGGCTCGATTTCAAAGACCAGCCGCCACGCGCCGGTGATGTCGTTCTTGTAGACACGCTTTTCCAGGAGCTTGCCGCCCTCGCCGATCCAAACATTGGCGTCCAGGGCCGCGCCCTCGGGCAGGTCTTCCAGCTTTCCGCCCTTGAATTCGAGCACGAACATGCGCGAGGTTTCGGTCTTGCCCTTGGCCGTGCGCGTCATGAGCGCCTTCCCATCGGGAGACTCGACGCGCGTGGCGCTGGCCCAGCGGATGCGGTAGTCGAAATTCAGGGCCTCGCCTGGGGCCGGAACTGTTTCAGGCACCCAGTAGCTGACGATGTTGTCGTGGATTTCCTCGGGCGAGGGGATCTGCACCAACTGCAGATGGCCCGGGCCCCAATCGCCCTTGGGCTCGATCCAGGCGCTGGGCCGGGACTGGTAGTGGGCCTCCAGATCCTGGTAGTTGGCGTAGTCCTCGTCGCGCTGCATGAGGCCCATGCCCCGGACGTTGGGCGCGTTGAAGGAGTTGACGGCCAGGGATTTGGGATTCTGCAGGGGCCGCCACAGCCATTCCTCGTTCTCGAAGCGGGCCAGGAGGCCGTCGGAGTCGTGGACCTCGGGCCGGAAGTCGTCGGCCAGGCGTGGATTGGAATTCTCGCCGAAAATGAACATGCTGGTCAGGGGCGCGATGCCCAGCTTGGCCACGGGTTCGCGCGGGAACAGCGTGGATTCGACATCGACAATGGTTTCCGCGCCGGGCGTGGCCACGAACTTGAACGCGCCGGTCACGCGGCGGGAGTCGAGCAGGGCGTAGATGGTGATGGATTTGTCCTTCTTGCCGGGCTTGACGATCCAGAATTCCTTGAAGAACGGAAATTCCTCGCCCGTGGGCTCGGCCGTGTCGATGGCCAGGCCGCGCGCGGACAGGCCGTAGTTCTG
>CAYLNA010000333.1:0-2654 GCA_964384665.1 uncultured Desulfovibrionaceae bacterium
CTCACCGTTTGGCTGGCCTTCGTGGCCGCGTGTTTCGTCTTCAGTCTGTCCCCCGGAGCCGGGGCCGTTTCGACCATGAGCACCTCCCTGGCGCAGGGACCCAGGCGGGCCCTGGCCAACATTCTGGGCCTGCAGATCGCCCTGACCACGCACATCGTGGTGGTCGCCGCCGGATTGGGCATGCTGCTTTCGTCCTCGGCCTGGGCCTTCACGGCCCTGAAGTTGGTCGGCGCGCTCTATCTGGTCTGGCTGGGCGTGCAGAAATGGCGCGAGGCTCCGACCCTGGCCGTGGCCGGGGCCAAGGCCGGGGGCGGAATCTGGAAGCTGATCCGAACCGGAGTACTCGTCAATCTGACCAATCCCAAATCCATCATTTTTCTGGCCGCGTTTTTGCCGCAGTTCGTACAGCCCGGCAGCCCGCAGGCTCCGCAGTATCTGATCCTGGGCCTGACCGTGCTGGCCATGGATTGGCTGGTCATGATCGGCTACGCCCTGCTGGCCGCATCCCTGCGTTCGGTCATGGCCACGCCCGTGGCCATGCGTCGGGGCAACAGGGTGTTTGGATCGCTCTTCATCGGCGCGGGTCTGGCCCTGGCCTCGGCCAAGGCCGCCTGATCGCGGAGGCTTCCATGCGCGCAATGCTGACTCCGGCCCGGTTGCAGCGGCTGATCCAGACCGCCTTTCTCCTCTTTATCCTTTTCATGGGCTGGCGATTTTCCCGCTTCGTGCTCTGGGCCACGGGCCAGACCGAGGTTTTCACCCCGCGCCCGGCCTCGGTGGAGGGCTTTTTACCCATCGCCGCCCTGATGGGCCTGCGCCGTCTGCTCGAAAGCGGCGTCTGGGACACGGTCCATCCGGCCGGGCTGGCCATTTTTCTGGCCGCCCTGGGCATGGCCCTGGTCGCGCGCAAGGGCTTTTGCGGTTTTATCTGCCCGGTGGGCCTGATTTCGGGCCTACTCGACACTCTGGGCCGCCGTCTCAACCTGTCCCTGGCTCCGGGCGGGCTCGGCGGGCGCGTTCTGGCCGCGCCCAAATATCTGATCCTGGCCTTTTTTCTCTTTACCGTGTTCATCGGCATGGACCGCGCGGCCGTGGAATCCTTCGCCACGACTCCGTACAACTACGTGGCCGACGCCAGGATGCTCCATTTTTTCCAGTCTCCATCGGCCCTGACCGTGTCCATTCTGGCCGGTCTGGCCGTGCTGGGCGTGGTTTTCCGGGGCGCGTGGTGCCGTTGGCTCTGCCCGTATGGCGCGTTGCTCGGGCTTTTGAGCTGGTTCGGCCCGATCCGGGTCCACCGCGAGGCGGAGTCCTGCATCGGTTGTCGGCAATGCTCGCGGGCCTGTCCCGGCGGCATCCGCGTTCACGAGAGGAAGGCCGTGCTTTCGCCCGATTGCCTGGGTTGCCTGCGCTGCCAGGAGGCCTGCCCCGTATCCGGCTGCATCACGCCGCGTGCAGCTGGCCGGGTCATTCCGTTCTGGGTCACGGGGCTGGGCAGCGTGGCCATGCTTCTGGCGGCCTGGATTCTGGCCCGGCAGTTCGGGCTGTGGGATCAGGACATCCCTTTGCCCATGGTCCGGCGCTTTTATCAGATGTTTTTGTAGCCGGGCCGTTTATGGCCCGGCTTTTGACAGAGCCTGACGGCCTTGGGTAGGGCTGGCAGAAATCGTTCCATCGAGGTTCTCCGTGTCCACTCCCCATGAAATCCTGCGCTCGGTGTTCGGCTATGCCGACTTTGTCGGGCCGCAGCTCGCCATCATCGAAACCATTGTCGATGGCCGCGACGCCGTGGTCCTCATGCCCACGGGCGGCGGCAAATCCCTGTGCTACCAGATCCCGGCCCTGGTCCGTCCGGGCACGGCCGTGATTGTCTCGCCGCTCATCGCCCTCATGCGCGATCAGGTTCAGGGCCTGACCCAGATGGGCGTGCGCGCTGCGGCTCTCAATTCTTCCCTTACTCCGGATCAGGCCCGCGCCGTGGAGGCCGAGCTGGCGGCGGGGCGTCTGGATCTGATCTACGTCGCTCCGGAGCGGCTGGTCCTGCCCTCGTTTCTGGAGCAGCTGACGCGCATCCCACTGGCCCTGTTCGCCATCGACGAGGCCCACTGCGTGTCCCAGTGGGGACACGACTTCCGGCCCGAATACACCCGTCTGGCCCTGCTGGCCGAGCGTTTTCCCGGCGTGCCGCGTCTGGCCCTGACCGCCACGGCCGACGATCCGACCCGGCAGGACATCGTCCGCCAGTTGCGTCTGGACTCGGCCCGGCTGTTTGCCTCCGGTTTCGACCGTCCCAACATCCGCTATCTCGTCGCGCCCAAGGACCATGCCGACCAGCAGCTCCTGGCCTTTCTGCGCTCCCGTCCGGCCGGGGAGGCCGGCATCGTCTACCGCATGTCGCGCAAGAAGGTCGAGGCCACGGCCGCGCGACTGGCCGAGTTGGGCTTTGCCGCCTTGCCCTACCATGCCGGTCTGGACCCGGCCACGCGCGAGCGCAATCAGGAGCGGTTCATGCGCGAGGACGGGGTGATCATGGTCGCCACCGTGGCTTTCGGCATGGGCGTGGACAAGCCCAACGTGCGCTTCGTGGCCCATCTGGACCCGCCGTCGAGCCTGGAGGCCTATCATCAGGAAACGGGCCGCGCCGGACGCGACGG
>CAYLNA010000334.1:0-2644 GCA_964384665.1 uncultured Desulfovibrionaceae bacterium
CTCCTCCACGGTGAGGCCGCCAGCGGATTGGGCGAATCCGCTGGCGGCCGTTTTTTATGGCGTTGACGGCCAGGAGGCGGTCATGCGTCGTGGATGTTTTTTCTTGTCGCGGAAACAAAAAGTCGCCTATGGGAAGGAAGCATTGGACGCGAAGCATGTCACAGGAAAGGAGGGCGGAATGCAGAAGTATTATGCGGAATTTTTTGGAACGTTTTGGCTGGTGCTTGGCGGATGCGGCAGCGCGGTGCTCGCCGCCGCTTTTCCGGAGCTTGGCATCGGATTGTTGGGCGTCTCGCTGGCTTTTGGGTTGACCGTGCTGACCATGGCTTTCGCCATCGGCCACATTTCGGGCTGTCATCTCAATCCGGCCGTGTCGATCGGTCTGTGGGCGGGCGGCCGGTTTTCCTCGAAGGAGCTGGGGCCGTACATCGCCGCCCAGGTTTTGGGCGGGATCGCGGCGGGGGCTGTTTTGTATCTCATCGCGAGCGGCAAGGCCGATTTCGATCTTTCCGCCGGCTTCGCCTCGAACGGCTATGGCGCGCATTCACCCGGCGGCTATGGGGTGCTGTCGGCGCTGATCACGGAAGTGGTCATGACCATGATGTTTCTTTTGGTCATCCTCGGGGCCACCGACGCACGCGCGCCGCAGGGCTTCGCGCCCATCGCGATCGGTCTGTGTCTGACGCTCATCCATCTGATCAGCATTCCGGTCACGAACACCTCCGTCAACCCGGCGCGCAGCACCGGCGTCGCCGTGTTCGTGGGCGGTTGGGCGCTGGGCCAGCTTTGGCTTTTCTGGGTGGCCCCGATCATCGGAGCCATGCTCGGCGCGACGGTCTACCGCGCCATCGGAACCGACAAAAAATAACCGGCGAGATCCGAAACCCGCTGTCCAATGCCCGCTTCACGCGTGGTTCGTCGCGACGCCGTCCCGGCCCTGGCCTGGACGGCGTTTTTCGTCCGTGAACGGACGCGGCACGAAGGCGCACAGCATGTGGACCAGGATCGGGATGAGATCTTTGTCGCGGGAATTGAAGCGCAGTTCGCATTCCTTCAGATAGAGCGGAAAATGGGAGGCGGGAACCCCGCGCAGTTGGCGCAGGCGCTGTTTGGCGAAAGTCCAGAAGGGCGAGCCTTCCAGGGGCAGGCGCTTATCCTCGTGTTTGATGTAGCGCGCCGGCCACAGGCCCGGCCCGCAGGAGACCAGAGCCTGATAGTGCTTGTAGGGCGCGGTGTAGACGATCTGGCCGACGCTTGCGGTCTTGAGCCAGAAATTGAGCTTGAAGTGCAGGATGCTCTCGGCCCCGAGATCCGGGAGCAGGTCGCAGATGGCCATGCCGCCGATTTCGATGACGCCGAAGACCGGGGCGTTGGTCATCTCGGCCGTGGGCTTGGGGTTGCCCGGACCGGGCCAGATGCCTGCCTCGTACAGTTTGGGCGCGTCCAGGGCCTGGGCCAGGATGGCCCGGCGGACCGTGTCCGCCGCCTTGAGGACGGTGGCGTAGCTGACCGCCATTTCCGTGGCGATGGTGCTTGGCTGGACCTCCAGGGCGAAGAGTTTCAGGAACCAAAGCCATTGCCGCGTGCTCAGGGCGCACCGGTTCAAAAAGCGGCGGCTGAAGTCATGAAAAGTGTAACCGCAGCGCCCGCAGCGCCTGCGGTCGTCGGCCAGGCGATAGAGTTTTCGGTTCTTGCACTGTGGACAGAAGCGTTGGTGGTTTTTCCAGCATGATTCCAAAAAGAAACGGCGGGCCGAATTTTCTGAAATAGTCAATGTATTCAAGGAGAGAATATCGAATTTTGCCATTTTTCCCGTGCCAGGGCGTGTCTGTGTTCGTGCCGCGCGCCGCGTTGGATCGGGTTGTGTCATAGGGCTTGATGTCAGACAAGACATAATGATCCGTGGCCTCGGGTGGTGGGGCAAAAAGATACGACGCGGTGCGTGTTGGAAAAAATACTCTATGATTACGGTTTGATGTGTTTTCGCGTGCCGGGTTCAAAACGTTGGGTTGTTGTTGGGAATTGGGTTGAGCGGGGCTTTGGTCATGATATGCCCTGCGCACGATTCTTTTGAAACCCGAACAGTTGGAGAAGCCATGAACAGACACGCGGAATCCACCGCCCCTTGTCCCGCCAGCCCGGTCATCGGGCCGTACACGATCGACGAATTCATCGAGGCCGCGGGCAGGTTCCACGGATACGCGGCTCCCGGCCTGATCCTGGGCGGGTTCATGGTCCACGAGGCCAGGGGCTATATTCCCGAGGGTGTCCTCTTCGACGCCATTTCCGAAACGGCCTGGTGCCTGCCCGACGCGGTCCAGATGCTCACGCCCTGCACCGTGGGCAACGGCTGGCTGCGGATCTTCAATCTTGGCCTGTATGCGGTTTCGCTTTTCGATAAATTCAGCGGCAAGGGCGTGCGCGTGGCCGTGGAAACGGCCCGGCTGGACGCGTATCCAACCATCCGGGAGTGGCTGTTCAAGCTCAAACCCAAGAAGGAGCAGGACAGCGCGCGGTTGCGCGAGGAAATCCGCATGGCCGGGGCGTCGATCTGTTCGGTGACGGACATCGCTCTGCGCCCCGAGTTCATGGGCGGGCGCGGCAAGGGCGCCATCGCCGCTTGTCCGGCCTGCGGCCAGGCCTA
>CAYLNA010000335.1:0-2632 GCA_964384665.1 uncultured Desulfovibrionaceae bacterium
GGTCCTGTATTCCTTGATCCTGGTCTTTGTCAGCGCCCAGATCACCGACTATGTCCTGAGCATGTTCAACCAGCGCAAGCTGGTTTTCGTTATTTCCGACCACGCCCCGGCCATTTCCCGGGCCATCATGCAGGAAGCCAATCGCGGCGTGACCCTGCTGGAGGGTCGCGGCGGCTACACCGGGCTGCCCAAGCAGGTCGTCATGACCGTGGTCAACAACATCCAGCAGAAGAAGCTGGAGGAAATGATCTTCACCCTCGACCCGGAAGCCTTTGTCATTTTCGAGAATACGTTTAATGTCATCGGCAAGGGTTTTTCCAAGCGCAAGGTGTACTGACCGCCGCGTCCCCAATTTTCGCGCACCTCAACCCATGGATGGCCACATGATCCGTCTGCTGTCGTGTCTTTTGATGATGTTCCTGTTGACCTCCTGCGCCAAATCCGTGCGGCCGGTCGATGTCACGCCCGAGAAGCCTCCGGTCGAGGAGGTCCCCTTTCCCTGTCAGACGATTCCTCCGGAAGTGGTTCTCGATGTCCCGCAGCTGGTCGCGCAGGCCGTGCCGGTGTCCGACGCGCCGCTCATGAATCCGGCCCGGCAGGCGGCCCTGCAGGCCAAGGCCATGGAGCGCTTTTTCGGGCCCTGGCGCATGGCCCGCACCTCCTTGAGCGCGGACAAGGCCATGTGGGGAACCTCGACCTATGCCCGCAAGCAAGGTTATTCCGAGAACCTCCAGCCCTATCCGCCGGAGCGGTGGTCCCGGCTGGTGGCCCTGCAGAACATGGCCAGCTATCCGTCCATGGCCGCGCCCGCCATCGTCACCCGCAACACCTCCGTGCGCATCCTGCCGTCCATGCGCCCCTTTTTCCTGGATCCCAAGCAGCCCGGCGAGGGCTTTCCCTTCGACTATTTCCAGAACAGCGCCCTGTGGCTGGGCACGCCGGTCCTGCTGACCCACGTGACCACGGACCGGGCCTGGTATTTCGTCGAGACCGCCTTCACCTACGGCTGGGTCCGGGCCGAGGACGTGGCCCTGGCCGGCAAGGCCTTCCGGAGTCAGTACGAATCCCGGCGCATGGCGGCCTTGCTGCTCGATGACGTGTCCCTGAACGATGGGACCGGGCGCTTTTTGGGGCAGACCCATATCGGCGCGCTCTTTCCGCTCCAGACCCAGTCCGGGGCGGCGCTGACCGTCGCGGTTCCGGTGCGCGCGGCCAATGGCCAGGCTGAGATCCAGACCGCGACGCTGTCCGCCGCGCAGGCCGCGCCCGCGCCCCTGCCCCTGACCTCGCGCGCCATCGCGCGGCTGGCCGACGCCATGTCCGGGCAGCAGTACGGTTGGGGCGGCCTGTTCGAAAATCGGGACTGCTCCTCGACCATGCGCGATCTGTTCCTGCCCTTTGGCGTCTTTCTGCCGCGCAACTCCGCCCTGCAGGCCAAGGGGGCCGGCCGGCTTCATCCCCTGGACCATCTCCAACCGGAAGCCAAGCTGGCGGCCATCCGAGCCCAGGGCGCGCCGTTTTTGTCGTTTATCTGGCTGCAAGGGCATATCGGCCTGTATCTGGGCCTGGACCAGCGCGGCGAGCCTCTCATGCTGCACAATGTCTGGGGCGTGCGCACCAAATTGCCCGGCGGCGGGGACGGACGGGCCGTGGTCGGACGTCTGGCCATCTCCACCTTGCGCCCCGGGGAGTACCGTCCCGACGTGCGCCGGGACGCCTTTCTGGAGCGGGTGCGTGGGCTGGCGGTGATCTCCGGACCGGAATGAGCGCGGAGCAGGCGTGTTTTGGCACAAACATTTCGCCCTTGGGCCGCCTCGCGCGCGGGCGGCCAGGGTGACTTTGTGAAAATGAGTTCAAAGTCGACGCCTGTTTTGCATGGTTGGTTCCACGAGATAGTGATGAGGCTCCATATCGTCTAACCAGCAGGGGCGCCCAGGGCGTGGCTTCCCTGCGTCACAGCGGGAGAGGTCCATGGCAGACACGAAAAAAGTGTTCAGCGTGTGCGGGATGTGCACCGTGCGCTGTCCGATTCAGGTGGATGTGCGCGACGGCAAGGCCGTGCGCGTCCAAGGCAACGAATTTTCAGCGCTCAAGGGGGGGCTGTGCGCGCGTGGCGCGGCCGGGGTCGCCCTGGAGCAGGACCCGGAAAAGCCCCAGACCCCGCTCATCCGCGTCGGCGAGCGCGGCGAGGGCAAGTGGCGGGCCGTGTCCTGGGACGAGGCCCTGGATTACGTGGCCGACAAGCTGAAGGCCATCATGGCCGAACACGGCGGCCGGTCCGTGCTCTGGTCCGATCGCGGCGGGCCTTTTCCGGACCTGCACCAGGCCTTCATGCGCGGCATCGGTTCGCCCAATTACTGCAACCACGACGCCTCCTGCGCCCGCAACGTGCAGCACGGCGCCCAATCGACCATTGGCGTGGGCCGCAAGAGCGTGGCCTATGATCTGAAGAACGCCAAGCACATCGTCTTGCAGACCCGCAACATCCTCGAAGCCATCAACGTGGCCGAGGCCAACGCCACCCTCGACGGCATCGCCGCCGGGGCCAAGCTGACGGTCATCGATGTCCGGGGCACGGTCAGCGCCAGCAAGGCGCACAATTTCTTCATGATTCGGCCGGGCACGGATTACG
>CAYLNA010000336.1:0-2621 GCA_964384665.1 uncultured Desulfovibrionaceae bacterium
CGCGGCCGCGCCAGTCATGCCAACATCGTCAAGACCATCGACGCCCTGAAAAAAATGGCCCACCGCTCCGGTGACATCAACAGCGAGGGCGACGGCTGCGGGGTCCTGACCGACATCCCGCGCGCCATCTGGGCCGAGCGATTGCTCGCGGCCGGCCTGAGCCAGCATTTGAGCGACAGCCGGGGCTTTTGCGTCGGGCATTTCTTCCTGCACATCGACCAGGCCCGGTCCGCCGCCCTCAAGGCCGAGGCCCGCGCCATCATGACCGCCGCCGGCCTGGAAATCCTGATCGAAACCGAAGACCGGATGCACGCCGCCGAACTCGGACCCATGGCCCGGGACGAAGCCCCGCTCTTCTGGCAAATCGCGGGTCTGATCCACGACGAAACCCGGCAGGAAGCGGGCAAGCGTCTCTTTTCCATCCAGATCCGACTCGAACAGGCCCTGCCGGAACTGCATAGCTGCTCGCTGAGCCAGGACAGCGTCATCTACAAGCTGCGCGGCGCGCCGGACCTGCTGAACAGGGTCTATCCGGACCTGCGCGACCCCAGGACCAAGTCAGTCATCACCCTGGGCCACAGCCGCTATTCCACTAACACCCTGCCCACGGCCCAGCGCGCCCAGCCCTTTTCCCTTCTCGGCCACAACGGCGAGATCAACACCATCGAGAAACTGCGCAGCTCGGCCCGGGCCATGGACATCATGCCCACGCCCGGCGGCAGCGACTCCCAGGATCTCAACCGCATCCTGGAAGGCTTGGTTCATGTGCATGGCTTTGAGTTCATGGAAGCCCTGGAAATGGTCTTTCCGGCCATTCATTCCGAGGTCGAACGCATGAGCGAAGGCGCGCGGCGGATGTACGGCCAGTACCGCTGGTTCTTCCCGCCCTCGGCCCAGGGACCGGCCGCCGTGGTCTCCCGCTTCGGCGAGATGTGCATGGGCAGCGTGGACGCCCTGGGGCTGCGCCCGCTCTGGTTCGGGGAGAGCGATTACGATTTTTACCTGTCCTCGGAAAAGGGCGTGGTCGATCTGGAAAACACCATCCACGATCCGCGCCCCATCGCGCCGGGAGAAAAAATCGCCATCCTGGCCGGCCAGGGCAAGCGGGCCGAGGTCCTCGACTATTGCGCCATTCAGGATCGCCTGCTCCGCCATTTTTCCCAGGGCCGCTTGGCGGGCTTGGCCGAACGCCTGCACGCCGAAATTCCGGACACCATCCTGAACGGACCGGGAGGGGCCGACCCCGACCTCGCCCGGTTTTTCATCGACCGCCCGGTCTTCGACCGCGAGGGCAAGCCAGCCGCAACCGCCCTGCTGGCCGCCTTCGGCTGGCATAAATACGACCAGGACATGCGCCGCCATGTCGCGGCCACGGGCAAGGGTCCCATCGGGTCCATGGGCTATCAAGGCCCCCTGGCCTGCCTGGAGGACGAAAGCCTGTCCAATATCTCCGACTCGTTCAAGGAAATGGTCGCCGTGGTGACCAACCCGGCCATCGACCGCGAACGCGAAGCAGAGCATTTCTCCACGGCCGTCATCCTCGGCGACCGGCCGGACCAGTCCCCCAGCCCGGTCGGACTGCGCCTGGAAACGCCCATCCTCCTCGGCGGGGAGTTCGCTCCGCCCCTGTCTTCCCCCGACATGCTCGCCCTGTGCCAGGACCACGGCACGCACACCCTGGAGCAGGTGCTGGACTTCTTCACCGCCCAGCAGCGCGACCCCGGCCGCATGGCCATCCTGGACGCGACCTTCACTCCGGATCGTGGTCTGCGCGAACGGCTGCGCGCCCTGGAAAACGAGGCCGAGAACGCCAGTCGGGCCGGCGCGGCTCTTTTGGTGCTGGACGACAGCGCCAGCTTCGTGGACGGCCGCGTCTACATCGACCCCGGCCTGGCCGTGGCCTGGCTGGCCCAGGCCGCCGAGACGGGCCGCCTGACCCGGCTGCCGTCGCTCATCGTGCGCAGCGGGGCCATCCGCAACCTGCACGACATCATGTTCGTGCTCGGCCTGGGCGCGGCGGCCGTGAATCCCTATCTGCTCTGGAAGCAGGCCCATGCCCAGGCCGAAAGCCCGGCGGACCTGCACCGAACCCTGTCCAACACCCTCATGGCCCTGCAGACCGGCGTGGAAAAAGTCATGTCGACCATGGGCATCCACGAATTGTGCGGCTACGGGCGCATCTTCGCCGCCATCGGACTGCGCCGGGAGGTGGAGGAAATTTTTGGCTGCGCCAACTTCTGTTCGTCCGACGCCGCTGGCCTGGGCTTCGCCGAATTGGAAGAGCTGGGACGCCGCCGTCTGGCCCTGGTCGCGGAAAATCCCGAGCGCAAACTCCACGCCGAGCCCAAGCGCAACGCCCGGGTCGGCAAGATCCTGCGCTCCGTGGCCGTGGGCAAGACCGGTTACGTGCAGATGGCCGAGGCCCTGGAAACCCTGGACGCCGAGAATCCGGTCGGCCTTCGCCACCTCCTGGGCTTCGCGTCCGTGTCCGCCGCCCCGCTGCCGCTGGAATCCGTGGACATTTCCATCGGAACGCACGCCATGCCGCTCATCATCTCGGCCATGTCCTTCGGGTCCCAGGGCGAGCGCTCCTTCCGGGCCTATGCCGAGGCCGCGCGCAA
>CAYLNA010000337.1:0-2619 GCA_964384665.1 uncultured Desulfovibrionaceae bacterium
ATGCGCGCGCCGCCGGCAAAAACGACGGCCAGCAGAGGATCGAGGATAAAAACCGAGCGCGGCTGTCCCACAAAGTGCGAGGTGAACGCGATATACAGAACCAGGGCGATTTCGGCCATGCACGCGGCCCGGCCCAGACGCCACAGATCGGACAGCCCCGTGTAGCGCCACATGCCGCGATACAGCCCGTGCATCAGAAAAAACCCGAGTTTCAGGCCCACCGCCAAAGGCAGAAAGCCATACATCTGACGGGCGTACTCCGTGGGTATGTCGAATTCGAAACGCAGGAGATAGGCCACGATCCACGCCAGGCAAAACAGCGCGCCCTCCCCGGCCAGCATCACATACAGATTTTTGTTCCGGAGCAAACGCCACATGGATTCGGAAGATATCATCGCGCGTCCTTGATTTGGCGTTTCACAGCCCAATGGGCGCAGGCCCAGGCCAGCCCCAACGCGGCCAACGTTCCCAGCTCGACGCCAGCGCCATGCCGCGACAGCGACGCCATGAGCGCCATCACCGCCACCTGGATCAGGCTATAGCCGAGGCTGACCTTCCAATGCGCAACGCCCATTTCGTTGGCCAGGACCTGATACAGGTGTCGCCGGTGCGGCGTGAACAGGGACTCCCGCCGGATCAGGCGCTCGGCCATGGTCGCTGTCTCGTCCGCATAGAAAGGAAAAAGGAAGGCGCACAGCATCCAAAATTCGGCCCAATTCCGGGCCATGGCCGCCACGCTCAGAGCGAACGTGAATCCGAGAAAAATGCTGCCCACATCCCCCATGAACATCCTGGCTCGAGGCAGATTGAAGGGCAGAAATCCGACCAGTCCGCCCAGCACGGCCATGTGCATGGGGGCAAGTTCCGGCTGGATCGCTCCGGCGTGGATCGCCAGACCGGCGAAAGCCGCCACGCCCGTCAGACCCGCCATGCCGTTGATCCCATCCATGAAGTTGTAACAGTTGGCCGTGGCCACGATGAAAAAGGCGACCGCCGGCAGCAGCCACGCAGACCATGCCGCAAGCCCCGCCCATGCCACGCCTCCAGCCGCGAGAACGGCGCACACGGTCTGGGCCACAAGCCGGGTCTTGGGCGACAGACCATGCAGGTCGTTGTAAAAGCTCAAGGCAGCCAGACCCGTTCCGGGCAACCAGAAGGCCATGGGCGCGCCAACGGCAACGCCCGTCCCGACAAACGCCAGCACCATGCCCGCCCCGCCCCCTTTGGGGGTGGGCCGGGTGTGCGAACTGCGTTCACCCGGAACGTCCAGATATCCCCGACGCGCCAACGCGGCGGGCACGCACAGACAGCATACGACGCTGGCAGCCAGGGCAAGAAAAAAAGCAGACATCATCGCTCTTCCGTGATCATCTCGATAATGCCCCGGCGCAGGTCCCATTGCGGCGCGAAGCCCAGTTCGCGACAAATGCGGGCGTTGGAGTAGCGCGCCGACCCGGCCAGTTTGTCCAGCTTGTCCCGCGTCAGCGGAGCGGGCAGCCCCATCTTCCGAAGTGTGTCGCCTCCGGCGGCAGCGTATCGGAGCGCCGCGAACGGCAATGGGAGCACGACCTTCCGACCCAGAGCCTCGTTGATCCAGGTCATGATTTCGTTCGTGGAGTAGTCCTGGCCGTCGGTCACGACATAGGTTCGCCCCCTGGCGGCCAGCTGCGTGGCAGCGAGGATGCAGGCCCGGACAATATCCTCGACGTGGACCATGGACCGGACATTGGGAGGAAAACAGACGCGAGGCAACCAGCCACGGCGCGCGGCCCGGATAAGTTGCGTCAAATTGCCCTTGCTTCCCCGGCCATAAACCAGGGCCGGGCGCAGAACCACGGACCAAGGCAGGGGAAGCTCTTCCAGGACGATACGCTCGGCCGCAAGCTTGGTCCGTCCATAGGGCGTTCGCGGGCTACACGGCGTGTCCTCGTCCCAGACCTCCGCCCCGCCCTCGCCCATGGCCTTGACCGAACTGAGCAGCACGCAACGGCGCACCCCGGCCTGACGGGCGGCCGTAAGCAGGGCGCGAGTACCACGGACGTGTACGGTTTCGTATTCGCGGATTTCCGCCTCGGTCCGGGCTTCGACATGGGCCTTGCCCGCCAAGTGAAAAATCGTGTCCACGCCGTGGAGCAGATCCGGATCGATAGCGGATCGGCCCAAATCGGCGGCCACACCCGTGGCCCACGGCCCGGAAACCGCCCCGCGCGCCACGGCCACGACCTCATGGCCCAGGCCTGTCAACCGCGCGCACAGAACGCGCCCGACGAACCCCGTGGCCCCGGTGACCAGAATGCGATGCCCCAAGGACACAACTCAGCCCCTGACCTTGTACGCCCTGGCCCAGGGATATTTATCCACGACCAACGTGAAGTCCTCGGCAAAATTCCGGGGCGGCGCGATGAGCATCTGGACCATCATGGAGTGGTACATGTTGGAGTCCATGAGAAAGACCTGCCGCGAAAACTGATTGATCACCAGATGCATGCCCGCGCCTTTGGACCAATCGAAATGGCGCGTTCCCTCCGCTTCGATGACATCCAGCGAGTCAAGGGGGATGTTCGCCCCGCCCGCGAGCACCGCGCCCGCAACCGAATCCACCTGGATCTGCCCCTGCAA
>CAYLNA010000338.1:0-2619 GCA_964384665.1 uncultured Desulfovibrionaceae bacterium
CCGTCAGGAATTTTCCAACCAGTTGGACCGCTTGCTGTCAGCCAACGGGAGATGATCCCTGGCTGGCAACGGCAAATCCCGAACCACTCCCGCTCAAAATGCATCATATATATTGCATAAGCAGAAATAACGCCTTATAAACAAGGCATGTCCCCCAAAAAAACCACCGCCCGCATTCTGCCGCCCGGTCCGGCCGCCCAACTGGAACGGCTCGGCCAGAACATCCGCGCGGCCCGCAAACTGCGCGGTCTGAGCATGCAGGATCTGGCCAGCCGCTGCCTGACCACGCGCGAAACCATCCGCCGCCTGGAGCTGGGCCATCCCGGAGTGTCCCTTGGTGTGCTGGCCCAGGCCCTGTGGGTGCTGCAACTCGACGCGCAGCTTGGCCGACTGGCCGCCCTGGAAACCGACGCCATCGGACAGGCCATGGCCGTGAGCCGCCTGCCCAAACGCGTGACCTCGGGAGCAAGCGATGACCTCGACTTCTGAACAGGCCGTGGTCTTCATCCGCGCGCGGGGGCCGGAGTACGTCCCGGCCGGGCTGCTCCGGCGCGAGGGCGGAACGTGGTTTTTCCGTTACGGCCGCCGCTACCTGCGCCGGGCCGAAGCCCTGCCCCTGGACCCGGCCCGCCTGCCCCTGGCGGACATGGAATTCGCCGACCGCGCGCTGTTTTCCGCCCTGCGCGACGCGGCCCCGGATCGGTGGGGGCGCAAGGTGCTTGGCGTCATGGCCGGCCGCGCGCCCGGAGCCCTCGACGAATTTGAAATTTTGACCGCGATCCACCATCCGCAGCGCATGGGCGCCCTGGCTTTTGGCCGCACGCCGGACCACCCGGAGTCTTTCGCGCCGTGGGCCAAGGGCGACGTGTTCACCCTGGTCCCGGAAGATATCGGCCGGGTCGCGGCTCTCGTGGCCCGCATCGACCAGATGGAGGGCGACGAGGATCTCGACGCGTTGCGCGCCGCCATGCCCGAGGACGCGTTTCTGGCCGCCCTGGCGTCCAGTCTGTCCCTGGGCGGGGCGCGTCCCAAGGCCATGGTCACCGTGGACGGTCGATCCTGGATCGCCAAGTTCTCCAAGCGCGGCGATCCGTGGCGCGAGCCGGTCGTGGAACACGCGACCATGACCCTGGCCGCGCGCTGCGGCGTGAGCGTGGCCCCCACCCGACTCATCGACGTGGACGGCCAGTCCGTTTTGCTGGTGCAACGCTTTGACCGCGCCGGGGACGAGGCCCGGCACGTCGTGTCCGGGTTCACCGTGGCCGGCGTGGACGAAGACGGCGACTGGGGGAGCTATCAACATCTGGCCGAACAGGCCCGACGGCTGGGGGACGCGCGGTCCGGGCCGGAAATCTTCCGACGCATGGTCTTCAACGCCCTGTGCTCCAACCGGGACGACCATCCCCGCAAC
Source organism: uncultured Desulfovibrionaceae bacterium (assembly GCA_964384665.1). GTDB lineage: Bacteria > Desulfobacterota > Desulfovibrionia > Desulfovibrionales > Desulfomicrobiaceae > Desulfomicrobium. The sequence continues at coordinate 1,412 of CAYLNA010000338.1, forward strand.
CACGCCTTTTTCGTGTCGCGCGCGCGTATCGCCATGACCCCGGCCTATGATGTGGTCCCGGCCGCGATCCGCTTCCGGCACTGGGACCTCTCTCTGCGCTGCGGCGCGGAAGGACGGGCCGCGACCCGGTCCAACCTGCTGAGCGACGTCCGCCCTTTTGGTCTGTCCGAACAGGACGCGGCGCGCATCTGGAACGAGATGACCGCTGTCGCGGCCGGATGGCGAGAGCATTTCGCCGCCTGCGGCGTGAGTGCGCGGGAAATGGAGGAGCTCCGCCATCGCTTTGTCTTGGTCGAACCACAATAACGCCGGAGGGCGAGGAACCTTTCGGAATCGCGCGCAGGTCAACGCTGGCAGTACTCAACCCTGACTGGCGGCGGTCAAGCGCCGGGAAGGCTCATCCCCCGGCCCCCCAAATTTTGGACAAAAAAAAGCCCGTCCAAGGACGGGCCATTTCGAGCAAGCGGACCGCTTAGTAGCGGGGACGGCTCTCGCGAGGCTGAGCCTCGTTGACCTTCAGGTTACGACCCTGGCAGTCGGTGCCGTTCAGAGCCTGGATGGACTTGCGAGCGCCTTCGTCGTCCATTTCCACGAAGCCGAAGCCACGGGAGCGACCGGTTTCGCGGTCTTCGATGACGTGGGCGGAACTGACCTGGCCATACTGGGAAAACATGGCGTGCAGATCAGAATCAGAGGTCGACCAGGACAAATTTCCAACATAGATGTTCTTAGACAAGACAATAACTCCAAAGAAAAAAAAGGAATAAAAGTGCTTCAATCCTGACGAAAACAGCTGCCGTCCGGAACTTGAAATATTGTTTCAATTTTCTTCAAATTCAAACGATATTCCTGCAAAGCAAGAGTGCTCTATGCGCACACAATATTCGTGTCAAGAAATTTTATTAAAATATATTTTGCGAAATATACTATCATGGCGTCCCAATATTATATTGAATATAAAATTCGCCATGTATCAAGCCTATATACACTATATTTAATGCGCAAAAACACATGCCCGGACGTACATCGAATTCTTCGAAAATATACATTCACGGAGCCCTCAAGCGCGGTCCATTCCGGCCTCGAAATCCCGTTGAGCCCGAGCATGACCCGCCATGTCACTATCCCGACCAGCATCCCGGCGCAGACCGCCCCGCGCCGGCGCAACCCAAGGGGACCGTGAAGCCCGCTGCCCTCCACGGGCATGG
>CAYLNA010000339.1:0-2617 GCA_964384665.1 uncultured Desulfovibrionaceae bacterium
CGGGAACTCCGTGCCGACACATGTGGGCCGCCATTCTGGCCGCCGACATGGACATGGCGTCGAAGTCCGGCGCGGTCAGGGCGGCCGGGAAGCCTGCGCCCACGCCGGTGGCTGCGCCCCAGGATCCCCCGCCGGTCCCGGTCTGGCGCGACCTGCTTTTTCCGACCGCGATCAAGGCCGGCCCCGAGGAACGCCCCGGCGGGCCTGAATATTACGTGTGCTACGAGTTACGGGTCGAGAACAACGCCATCCGCTTTCGCGCGCTCAAATACCGCCTGCTCAAGTCTGGAAAACTGGGAAAACCGGTCAAAATCGGTCGGGAGATGCTCCGGAATCGGAGTCTGGCGCCGCAAGACCAAGCCATTCTCGGTTTTATCCTGGGGGCGCGGTTCAATGAGGCCTTTTTACGGTACGGCTACCTGTATGACACCTACGGGGTCGATTTCGAGGGCTACCGACCTGACTCCGCGGCCCTGAGCTACCTCCTGCCCAAGCTGGTCGCCACGGGTCGGTGTTCCCTGGCCTTGGAAAACACGATCCAGGCCCATGCCTTGCGCCCTGGCGGCGTGGGGCGGCTGGAATGGGTGGGCGCGGGCGAGGGCGCCAGGACTTACGAAGCCCGGATTCGTCTTGATACCCGGACTCTTTCCCTTCAGGACGCGTCTCTTTTTTTCAATACCACGCCGGTCATGTTCGTCCATGAAGGTCTGCTCCATTCCCTGCCGGACGTGACCTACGACTGGATCATGCGCATGCGCCGGCGTCAGGGCAAGGTCCGGGTTCCCAAGGGCGAGATGCGCGATTTGGTGCTCGCGGTTTTGGACGAACCATCAGCCCCGCCCATCGACATCCCGGCCGAACTCATGCCGGCCCCGCGCTCGGACGTCACGATCACGCCCTGCCTGGAACTGACCATGGACAAAGCCGGAGTCTGGACCCGGATGTGGTTCGATTACGGCGGATTCGAGGTGGCCTATGACGATCCGCGCCCGCAGATGCTCGATGTGGACTCCTGGACCCGGATCGAGCGCGACCGGGTGCGGGAATTGGAGCTGGTGGAAGAGGTCGCGGATCTGGACCTCGATCCCGTGGGCGCGGCCCCCCTGGACCCGGCCAACCTCTGGAGCCGTCTGGACCAGCTCAGAGAATTGGGCTGGATCATGCGCGGCCGGGACAAGCGGCGCATTCACAGCGGGCGCATGGGCGCGATCCGGGTCAGCAGCGGAATGGATTGGTTTGATCTGGAAGGGGACGTGGATTTCGGTGATGTCGTCGTACCCCTGCCCGTGGCCGTGCGCGCCTACCTGCGCGGCGAAACCGTGGTCGATCTGGGCAACGGCGAAACCGGCCTCCTGCCCCAGGACTGGCTGGCCCAACACGCCCGGATGCTGGAGATGGGCGACACGGGGCGGGCCAAGGACGGGGTGCTGCATTTCCATTCGGCCCATGCCCAGCTTTTGGACGAGCTGCTCGAACAGTGTCCGGATCAGCCCCGAGACTTTCTGGAGCTGCGCCAAAAATTCAAGACTTTTGCCGGAGTGACCCCGCCGGAGCCGCCGGCCGCATTTACCGGGACCTTGCGTCCGTACCAACGCGAGGCCCTGGGCTGGTTCGATTTTCTGGCCTCGTTCGGCTTTGGCGGAGTCCTGGCCGACGACATGGGCCTGGGCAAGACCATCCAGGCCCTGGCCTGGATGGCGCTTGGCCGGGAGCGCGGGGTCACGGGGCCGAATCTGGTCGTGGCCCCGACCTCGCTCCTGTTCAACTGGCGGGACGAGGCGGCCCGGTTCGCCCCTGGCGTGCGCGTCCTGACCTATGCCGGATCGGGTCGAGGCGGATTGGAGACGCACTTTCAGGATCATGACCTGATTCTGACCACCTATGGTCTGTTGCGGCGCGACGTGGAAATTCTGCGCGAAACCCCGTGGCGGTGTGTCATTCTCGACGAAAGCCAGGCCATCAAGAATCCGGATTCCCAGACCGCCAAGGCGGCCCGCCTGCTTCCGGCGGAACACCGGCTCTGTCTGACCGGCACCCCGCTGGAAAACCGAGTGGATGAATTGTGGTCCCAGATGCAGTTCCTGAATCCCGGCCTGCTCGGCTCCCGCCAGAGCTTCGAACGCCGCTTCGCCAAACCCCTGGCCCAGGGCGACGTCGAGGCCAAGGACATGCTCCAGCGCTTTCTCAAGCCCTTTTTGCTGCGCCGGACCAAGGACGCCGTGGCCAAGGACCTGCCGGACAAGCAGGAATCGGTCATCCACTGCGAAATGACCGAGGCCCAGGCCAAAATTTATGAGCGGTTGCATGTCCACTATCGGGCCGAGATCCTCGCGGCCGTGGAGAGCAAGGGTTTGGAGCGGGCGCAACTGAAGGTCCTGGAAGGGTTGCTGCGCCTGCGGCAGGCGGCCTGTCATCCGGCCCTGGTCGGCGAGGACGGCGCTGGCTCGGGCAAGCTGGAGGAACTGGCCGCCTTGGTCGCCGATGTGGTGGCCGAAGGACACAAGGCCCTGATTTTTTCCCAGTTCACCCGTTTTTTGAGCCATATCCGCGCCAAGCTGCGGGAGATCGGCGTGGACCACGAATATCTGGACGGCCGCACTCCGCTCAAGACCAGGGA
>CAYLNA010000340.1:0-2604 GCA_964384665.1 uncultured Desulfovibrionaceae bacterium
AAGCAGGGGTGAATGAACATGGACAAAGCGAAAGTGTATTTTACCGATTTCCGGACCAAGGCCTTTGGCGACGGTCTGCCGACCAAGCTCAAGAAGATGATCAAAAAGGCCGGCATCGGCGACATCGACATGGACGGGAAGTTCGTGGCCATCAAGCTGCACTTCGGCGAGCTGGGCAACATCAGCTATCTGCGGCCCAATTATTCCCGCGCCGTGGCCGATGTGGTCAAGGAACTGGGCGGCAAGCCCTTTCTGACGGACTGCAACACCATGTATCCGGGCAAGCGCAAGAACGCCCTGGAGCATCTGGAGTGCGCCTGGGAAAATGGGTTCACGCCCCTGACCGTGGGTTGCCCCATCATCATCGGCGATGGCCTCAAGGGCACGGACGACATCGAAGTGCCCGTGGTCGGCGGCGAGTATGTGAAAGCCGCCAAAATCGGCCGGGCCGTCATGGACGCCGATGTGTTCATCAGCCTGACCCATTTCAAGGGGCACGAGATGACCGGGTTCGGCGGGGCCATCAAGAACATCGGCATGGGCTGCGGCTCCCGCGCCGGCAAGACCGAGCAGCACAGCAGCGGCAAGGCCCGGATCGACGAGGAAAAATGCCGGGGCTGCATGGTCTGCCTCAAGGAATGCGCCAACGACGGCCTGTGGTTTGACCGCGAGGCCAAGAAAATGCGTGTCAACACGGACAACTGCGTCGGCTGCGGTCGCTGCCTGGGGGCCTGTAACTACGACGCCATCGCCTTTGACTTCAACGCGGCGGTGGAACTCCTGAACCGGCGCATGGCCGAGTACACCAAGGCCGTGGTCGATGGTCGGCCGTGTTTCCACATTGCGCTGGTGGTGGACGTTTCCCCCAACTGCGACTGTCACGGCGAGAACGACGCGCCCATCCTGCCCAATCTGGGCATGTTCGCCTCCGTCGATCCCCTGGCCCTGGACCAGGCCTGCGTCGACGCCTGCCGTGCGGCCAAGCCCCTGCCGGGCAGTCAGCTCTATGAGAACATGCACAAGCCGGGCTTTGTGGATTTAAACGACCACTTCCGCAATTCGCGTCCGGAATCCGAATGGCAGACCTGTCTGGAACACGCCGAAAAGATCGGCCTGGGCACGCGGGAATACGAGTTGATCGTGGTCGCGTAATCTGCTGGTTGTAGGCATGCGCCAGGACGCCCGAAATTTTTTCGGGCGTTTTGCGCCGTGCGCGGCGAGGCGTCGGAGTCGTTCGGGATCATGGACAGGGCGACCGTAGCGGAAAAACCACGTTCCGCCCTCGCGCCGGAGCAGCCCGGCCGGGACCGTCCGTCCCCCGCACGCGGATGAAGACCACGGCCTGATCAGAAGTCGAAGTCATCGCTTCGTGCAGTCCTTTGTTCGCGGTCCGGCAATGATCACATGATCTTTCATTCAGGACGCGGACGGCGGCGAGCATCAGGACCGAGGCGGTTCAGGAGGAAACATGGTCAAACACATTTCCCGGCGCGGTTTTCTGGCAAGCAGCGCCCTTGCCCTGGGCGCTCTGGCCGTCGGCGGTCACGGCCTTCCGGCCGCCGCTGGTCAGGCTTCGGAAGTCGTGTTCACCAGGGACATCAGCCCGGCTGGCTTGTCGAACATCCACGCCAAGCTCATGCGGGGGCGGCGGTTGCCCGGCCGGGTCGCGGTCAAGCTCCATTCCGGGGAGCCCGGCGGGCATCATTATCCCAATCCGGTTCTGATCAAGGATCTGGTCCGGTCGGTGGGCGGAACCATTGTCGAGTGCAACACCGCCTATCCGGGCAAGCGCTTCAAGACGGCGGACCACAAGAGGGTTCTCGTTGCGCACGGATTCGCGGCCATCGCCCCGGTGGACATCATGGACAAGCACGGGTCCATCAGCCTGCCCTGTCCCGGCGGCGGGCGTCTCCGGGAGACCTTCGTCGGGGCCGGCTTCGCGAACTACGATTCCTGCCTGATCCTGTCCCATTTCAAGGGGCACGTCATGGGCGGCTTTGGCGGGGCCATCAAGAACATGTCCATCGGCATCGCCTCGGGCGAGGGCAAGATGTGGATCCACACCGCCGGCGCGACCAAAAGTCGTGATGATTTTCGCGTCTGTTTCAAGACCGAGCAGAAGGCGTTCCTGGAGGCCATGGTCGAGGCGGCCGGGGCGATCATGCAGGCCATGGACGGGCGGCTGGCCTACATCAATTTGATGAACAACCTGTCCGTGGACTGCGACTGCGACAAGAATCCGGCCCCGCCGGAGTTGGAGGACATCGGCATTCTGGCCTCGTTCGATCCCGTGGCCCTGGACCGGGCCTGCGTGGATCTGATCTACGCGGCGGACAAAACCAAAAGCGCGGCCCTGCGCCAACGCATCGAATCACGTCACGGCGCGCACACCCTGGACTATGCCGAACGCCTCGGGCTTGGCAGTCAAACGTACGTGTTGACGTCGGTCGATGGCTGAGGGCCGCCGTGCGTGGTGGGAGTCGGCGCGTCGATGTCCGAAGTGCGAAGGGGCCTGCGGCGGCTGTTGGACGGGATGAGGCGGCTTTGGTTCATCTCCCGTTGGCTGACAGCAAGCGGTCCAACTGGTTGGAAAATTCCTGACGG
>CAYLNA010000341.1:0-2581 GCA_964384665.1 uncultured Desulfovibrionaceae bacterium
GTTCTGGCCGCGCGCAGACCCATCGAGCGGATCGAAGCGCCCGGAACACTGGACGGCGGCGACATCCTGCAGGTCGATCGCCGTTTTTTCATCGGCGTCTCGGACCGCACCAACGAATGCGGAGCCAGGCAACTGGCGGCCATCCTGGAACGGCATGGCTACGCCTGCGATCTCATTCACGTGGCCGCCGGGCTGCACCTGAAGTCCAGTCTGAATTTTATCGGCGCCAACACCATGCTGGTCACGGCGGATTTCGCCGACCACCCGGCTATTCACGGATTCGAGCGTATCGTCTGCCCCGAGGGCGAGGAATACGCGGCCAACACCCTGCTCGTGAACGGCGCCCTGATCATGCCCACGGGATATCCCCGGACCAGAGTCCTGCTGGAGCGGCTGGACATGCCCATCCTCGAACTCGACACCAGCGAATACCGCAAGATGGACGGCGGCTTGACCTGCCTGTCCTTGCGTCTGGAACAGGCTCTTTCTTGAATTTTTCCGGGTTGCGGAATACATCCTACACTTTGCGAGGGAGAAAACCATGGATCTGCTCAAAAACCGCTACAAGCGGGAATTTGTCGAGGTTGCCTGCCCCAAATGCAAGCAGACCAAGATCATCTGCCTGCCCGAGGAGGAAATCCCAACCTGTGAGTACTGCAAGGTGAAGATGATCATCAAGGAGGTCCTGACCGAGGGGAAATACTGACCCCCCGGGGCGGACCCCACAACCACAACGAGGAGGCTCCATGCGTTTTCTGTCCAAAATCTTGATTGTCATGGTTTTGCTGGCCCTGTCCGGTGCGGCCGTCGCCGCCGACCACGAACTGGCCCAGAAGTCCACCCTGAACGAAATCCTCAAGCGCGGAGAACTGCGCGTTGGTCTGGACGCGGGCTACCTGCCCTTTGAAATGACCGACAAGAAAGGCGAAGTCGTCGGTTTCGACGTGGACATCGCCAAGGAAATGGCCAAGGCCATGGGGGTGAAACTGAACATCGTCAACACTGATTTCGACGGCATCATCCCGGCGCTCATGGCCGACAAGTTCGACATCATCATCAGCGGCATCACCGTGAACCAGGAACGCAACCTGCAGATCAATTTCGCCGATCCCTACATCGTTGTCGGTCAGGCCATCCTGCTCAACAAGAAGCACGAGGGCAAAATCAAGTCCTACAAGGACCTGAACGATCCACAGTACACGGTCGCCTCCCGCATCGGCACCACCGGCGAACAGGCCACCAAGCGCATGATCTCCAAGGCCCAGTACAAGAGCTTCGAAAAGGAAGCCGACGGCGCCATGGAAGTGGTCAACGGACAGGCCGACGCCTTTGTCTACGACCTGCCCTTCTGCGCGGTCTTCATGGCCCAGCAGGGCGGAAAGAACCTGGTCCTGCTGGACAAGGTCTTCACCTACGAACCCCTGGGCTTCGGCATCAAGAAGGGCGACCCGGACTTCTTGAACTGGCTGGACAACTTCACCGCCCAGATCAAGAACGACGGCCGCTTCGACCGCATCTACGACAAGTGGATCAAGGGCACGGAGTGGCTCAAGGACGTGCAGTAACCCCAGACATGACGCGGAATCCGGCTTAGGCCGGATTCCGCGCTTCCCGCATCCTCCATCAGGACAGACAATGACCATCCACACCGGGCTCGATCGCCCCAAAAGCAAACTCTACTATCGGATCTGGAGCGCCGTTTTTGTCGTCGGCGTGCTGGCGACCATGGCCCTGCTCTATTTTTCCACCAAGACGGTCGAATACACGTGGCGATGGAACCGGGTTCCGCAATATTTTCTCTACGAGGAAAAAACCGAAGTCCGGGCCGAAATGGAGGGCGAAATCACCCGCGTCACGCCCCAGGGCGAAACGTCGCGGGTTGTCATCGGCGGAACGGACGGCGAGGAAACGCATGCCCTGCCCACGGCCTCGCTGCGCCTGGGCCAAGGGGACTATGTCTACCCCGGAGACGTGCTCGGCTCCTTCACCCACTGGAAGCCCGGCATCCTGGTCGAGGGCCTATGGTTGACCCTGGAAGTGAGCGCCATCGCCATCGTCTTCGGCATCATTCTGGGACTCTTGACCGGTCTGGCCCGCATCTCCAGCAATCCGGCCCTGCGCTGGGGGGCCATCGGCTACATCGAGCTGATCCGCGGCTCCCCGCTTCTGGTGCAGATTTTCCTGTGGTATTTCGTGGTCGGCACGGTCATCAACACCATGTTCTCCAAATACGGCATCGGCCAGATTCCGCCCCTGTGGTTCGGGGTCATGGCCCTGGCCATCTTCACCGGGGCCTACACGGCGGAGATCGTGCGCGCCGGCATCCAGTCCGTGCACCGCGGGCAGATGGAAGCGGCCCGCTCCCTGGGCATGACCTACGCCCAGGCCATGCGCAAGGTCATCCTGCCCCAGGCTTTCCGGCGCATTCTGCCCCCCCTGGCCGGACAATTCATCAGCCTAGTCAAGGACTCGTCGCTTCTGGGCGTCATCTCCATCCGCGAGTTGACCAAGGCCAGCCGCGAGGTGGTCACCTCCTCGCTGCAACCGTTTGAAATCTGGATCGTGTGCGCCATCTTGTACC
>CAYLNA010000342.1:0-2579 GCA_964384665.1 uncultured Desulfovibrionaceae bacterium
GTCCGGGCCGCGATCAAGAACGTCGTCGCGGGCGGCATCAAGCAGGGCGCCAGCACCATCACCCAGCAGGTCATCAAATCCATGCTGCTCTCTCCGGAGCGCAGCTACGAACGCAAGATCAAGGAAATCATTCTCGCCTACCGCTTGGAGAATTATCTGAGCAAGGACGAGATCCTGACCATCTATCTCAACGAGATCTATCTCGGGGCCAAGGCCTACGGGGTGGAGGCGGCGGCGCGGGAGTATTTCGGGATCAACGCTTCCCAGCTAAGCATCGCCCAGGCCGCGCTCCTGGCCGGCCTGCCCAAGGCTCCGTCCAAGTATTCCCCCTACGCCAATCCGGACAAGGCCAGGGAGCGCCAGCTCTACGTGTTGAGCCAGCTCCGCGACCAGGGCTGGATCAGCGGCGCGGAACACGAGGCGGCGGTCAAGGAGCCCCTCGCGTACCGCGCCCAGGATGACCCGTCCTGGAAGGTCGGCCCCTATTTCCTGGAGGAGGTCCGGCGACAGCTGGTGGAGCGCTACGGCGAGGACAAGGTGTACGCCGGCGGGTTGCAGGTTCGCGCCACCGTGGACATGGAACATCAGCTCCTGGCCGATCAGGCCTTGCGGACCGGATTGCGCGAGACCGGCAAGCGTCATGGCTGGCAGGGACCGGTCAAGAGCATTGGAGCGGCGGAATACGACGCCTTTCTTGGCGCCCAGCATCTCGGTCCCCTCAAGTCCGGCGACTGGCTGCAGGCGCTGGTGACCAAGGTCGACAAGGGCGGGGCCACGGTTCGCTTCGGCAAGCGCTCCGGGACGATCACCGTGGCGACCATGGCTTGGGCCAGAACGCCCAACCCCAGGCTCGCGCCCGAGGAAGCGGGCAAGATCGGCGACGCCCGCAAGGTGCTCAAGCCCGGAGACGTGGTTTGGGCCCAGGTCAAGGAGGCTCCCGAGGGCAAACCCTGGCAGCTGGCCCTGGAGCAGGACCCCAAGGTCGAGGGCGCGCTGGTATCCGTCGATCCCCGCAGCGGCGAGGTTTTGGCCCTGTGCGGCGGGTATGATTTTTTCCGCAGCCAGTTCAACCGCGCCACCCAGGCCCTGCGCCAGCCCGGATCGTCCTTCAAGCCCATCGTCTACTCGGCGGCCCTGGACAATGGGTTCACGGCGGCCAGCATCGTCCTCGACGCGCCCATCGTCTTCGACGACGGCAGCGGCAAGCCGTGGAAGCCGGAGAATTTCGAGGGCATTTTTTATGGCCCGACCCTGCTGCGCACGGCCCTGGTCAAATCCCGCAACCTCGTCACCATCCGTGTCGCCCAGCGCATCGGCATGAAGACCATCATCGACCGGGCCAAGGCCATGGGCCTGACCGGAATCATGGAGCCCAACCTGTCCCTGGCCCTGGGCTCCGGCCAGTTCACGCCGCTGAACATGGTTCAGGCCTACACGGTTTTCGCGCGGGGCGGGACGGCCATCGCTCCCCGCCTGATCGAGAGCGTGTCCTCGCCCTGGGGCGAGCAGCTCTTCACCGCCGCCGAGGACGTGCGCGAGGTCATGAAGCCGGAAACAGCCTATATTATTTGCAATCTGCTGCAGCAGGTGGTCCAGGACGGCACGGCCACCCGGGCCAAGGCTCTCGGACGGCCCGTGGCCGGCAAGACCGGCACCACCAACGACGAGCAGGACGCCTGGTTCATGGGTTTCTCGCCCTATCTGGTGACCGGGGTCTGGGTCGGCTACGACCAGGTCAAGCCCATGGGCAAGTTCGAGACCGGAGCCCGGGCCGCCCTGCCCATCTGGCTTGACTACCGGACCAAGGTCGAACCCAAATACCCGGTCGAGGATTTTCCGGTCCCGGCGGGCATCACCATGGTCCGGGTCAACGCCCGCTCCGGGGCGCTGGCCATGGCCGGGGGCGATACTTTCGTCCTGCCCTTCCAGAACGGAACCGAGCCCGTGGCGGCCGTGGGCGGCGAGGAGCTGGACGCCGATCCGGGATCCTCCAACGCCGGGGCCGAAAGCCTGCTCAAGCAGATCTTCTGATTCCGCGCGGGGCCGCCTGATTTCCGGCCCCGCGTTCCTCTCGACTCCCCACGGAACAATCCATGAATATTCTTTCCGCGCCCGGCGGCGTCGTGCGCCGTTCGGCGCGCATCAGCGTCGAACTCTACAAGATTATGGTTCCCATCCTGATCGTGGTCAAAATCCTGCAGGAGTTGGACCTCATCGCCTGGGCCGCCCTGCCCCTGGCTCCGGTCATGGAGCTGGTCGGTCTGCCGGGCGAGATGGGATTGGTCTGGGCCACGGCCATGATCAACAACATCTACAGCTGCACGATCGTCTTCGTGTCCCTGGCCGCCGGCCAGACCATGACCACGGCCCAGGTCACGGTCCTGGGCGTCATGATTTTGATCGCCCATGGCCTGCCCATCGAGCTGCAGGTGGCGCGCAAATCCGGCCCGGCCTTGTGGTTCCAGGCCGCGCTGCGCATTGGCGGCGCCGTGGTCCTGGGCTGGTCCTTGTCCCGGATCTATGCCTGGGGCGGGTGGCTGCAAGAGCCGAGCGTGCTGTTGTGGAAGCCCGAGGCCACG
>CAYLNA010000343.1:0-2569 GCA_964384665.1 uncultured Desulfovibrionaceae bacterium
CACAAGATCATGGTCATGTCCGGCAAGGGCGGGGTGGGCAAGAGCACCGTGGCCGTGAATCTGGCCATGGGCCTCATGCTGGCCGGCAAAAAGGTCGGCCTGCTGGACGTGGATATTCATGGCCCCAGCGTGCCGACCATGCTCGGCCTGGAAGGCGCGACCATCGAGAACGGCCCCGACGGTCTGCTGCCGGTGGAATTGGGCAATCTGAAGGTCATGTCCATGGGTTTTCTGCTGCGCAGTCCCGACGACGCCGTGATCTGGCGCGGCCCCATGAAGGGCTCGGTCATCCGGCAGTTCCTGACGGACATGGCCTGGGGGGAGCTTGACTATCTGATCATCGACGCGCCTCCCGGCACCGGCGACGAGCCCTTGTCCGTGTGCCAGCTCATCAACCCCATCGACGGAGCCGTGGTCGTGACCACGCCGCAGCGGGTCGCGGCCATGGACGTGCGCAAATCCATCACCTTTTGCGCCCAGGTCGGGATGAAGGTGCTGGGCGTGGTCGAGAATATGAGCGGATTCGTCTGCCCCAAATGCGGCGAGGTGACCCAGATCCTGCGTTCCGGCGGCGGCCGGGCCATGGCCGAGGACATGGGCGTGCCGTTTTTGGGCTCCATTCCGATCGACCCGCAGGTGGCCGAGGCCGGTGACGAGGGCCAGGCTTTCGTCATGCACCACGCCGCAAGCCCCACGGCCGAGATCATGCGGGCCGTGGTCGAGCCGTTGTTGCGTCTTCCGGAACCGAAGGCTGTCTAGGGCGGGGAGCGGAGATGAAAACACGGGCTGAATTGACGGTTCTGGTGGACAATCAGGCTGGCCCCGGCTGCGCGCCGGAACACGGCTTCGCCCTGTGGATCGAGACCAGGGACCGGCGGATTCTGCTGGACACCGGCCAGGGCCCGGCCCTGGCCGGCAACGCCCTGGCCTTGGGCGTGGATCTGGGCCGGACCGATACAGTGGTGCTGAGCCATGGCCATTACGACCACACCGGCGCGATCCCCCAGGTCCTGGCGTCCGCGCCGGAGGTCCGGGTGCATGCCCATGCCGGAGTGACCGAGCCCCGCTACAGCATCCGCGAGGGCGAGGCGCGAGACATCCGCATGCCGGCGGCCTCGGTTCGCGCCCTGCACCGCCTGCCCCTGTTCCGGATGCACTGGGCCAGCGGGCCCGTGTCCCTGGGCGAGGGTCTGGGGCTGAGTGGCGCCATTCCCCGGCGCACGGACTTCGAGGACACGGGCGGGCCGTTTTATCTCGATCCCGAGGGGCAGCGCCCGGACATGCTGGACGACGACCAAGCCCTGTGGATCGCCACCGACGCCGGGCTGGTGGTCTGCCTGGGCTGTTGCCATTCCGGGCTGATCAATACCTTGACGTATTTGCGGGAAATCACCGGCGAGAGCCGCGTCCACGCCGTCATCGGCGGGCTGCATCTCGGCGCGGCCAGTCCGGAGCGCCTGGACAAGACGGTCCGCGCCCTGCGGGAGATGCGGCCGGGCATGCTCGCGCCCTGCCATTGCACGGGCGAGGCGGCCACGACCTACCTGCGCGAGCATCTGGAGTGCCCGGTGCACACGGGGTACTCCGGGTTGCGGTGGAACACGGACCAGGGCTGATTCGGTTTGGCCGCGTGGGAACGCCGCGGTCGCGACACGGAGGACACAGGGAGGAGGGCATGACCTACATCATCCACCCCATCGTCATGGGGACCAAGGTCTTCGACAAAGGCATGATGACCTACCAGCACGACTACGGCGTACCGTACACTATTCCCATCTATTGCTGGTATTTGGAGGGCGGGGACAAGAAGATTCTGGTCGACACCGGAGAGATGAATCCGATTATCTCCGAGGAGCGGGAGCGGGCCATCGGCGGCACGATCCATACTTTTGAATCGGGTCTGGCCCAATACGGCCTGACGCCGGCGGATATCGATATCGTCCTGCACACCCATCTGCACAACGACCACTGCGAGAACGATTACAAATGCGTCAATGCCCGGATCTACGTGCACGAAAAGGAGTTGGCCCGCATCCATGACCCGCATCCCCTCGATTTCCGCTATCTGGAGGACTACATCGAGGAGGTCGAGGAAAACGGCCAGATCGTGGCCCTGAGCCAGGACACGGACATCGCCCCCGGCATCGCCATGATCCACACCCCGGCCCACACCGAGGGCGGCATGTCCGTGCGGGTCGAGACGCCGCGCGGCAGCGCCCTGATCTGCGGGTTCTGCACCATCCTCGAAAACCTCTATCCGCCCAAGGCCGTCCGAGCCATGGACATGGAGGTCATCCCGCCGGGTACGCACGTCGATGTCTACGAAGCCTACGCGACCCTGGTCCGGGCCAAGACCCTGGCCGAACACATCCTCCCCCTGCACGAACCCAAATGGGCCGGAATGGAGCGGGCGCCGGAGTAGAGGGGCGAAAGTTGGAAAGGAAGCAAACCCACGAAAAAGGGCGGAACCGGATGGCTCCGCCCTTTTTCGTGGGTTCATGCGAGGCGTGGATACTGATCATGTTGGCGAGGCCGCCGGCCTGACCAACGCGATCTCGGAAATGGCTCA
>CAYLNA010000344.1:0-2567 GCA_964384665.1 uncultured Desulfovibrionaceae bacterium
TCCGCGATGATTCTGCCCGTGTCCTCGGCCTCGTAGCCGGGCAGGGAACGCAGATCCTCGCGCATCTTGCGCGTTTGCAGGGTGTCCAGCAGGTAGCCGACCTCGGGCAGGGCCTGCAGGTCCTTGGGCACGACCAGATCGCAGCGCACGGTTTCGATCGGCGCGAAATCCAGCCCATACGAATCGGCGATGGCCCGAAAGCCCAGGGCCACGTCGGCCCGGCCAAAAAGAACGTTCAGGGCGCTGTCATGGTGCGTGGCCGTTTCCTGATCATACCCCACGATGCTGGCGCCGGGGATGCCGTGCCTGGCCAGATGCGCGTCCAGCAAACCGCGCAGGGCCGCGCCGGGCTCGCGGTTGATGAGACGCGCCCTGCCCTCGCCCAAATCGACCACCGAACGGATGCCCAGGGGATTTCCGGGCGCGACCATCAGCCCTTCCTCGATATGCGAAAAGGCCAACACCGTGGCCGGACGCCCCTGCAACAGCTCACGGGCCAGAAGCAGATTGCCGTCGCCCTCGGCCGTGCTGTGCATGTGCGTGCCGGCCAGATGGGCCTGACCGGCGGCCAGCTTGAGCAGGGCGTTGCGGCTGGAGGCGAACAGGCAATGCACCCGCACGTGCGGGGCCTGGCGCATGGTGTGCGTACCCAGGATGGAAAAGGCCGGGTCGCAGCCGAACAGAATGAGGGTCTGGTCCAGGCTGCTGGCCGGACTGAGCAGACGGGCCGAGCCCGTGCGCACGGTCATGACGCCGTCGGCCGGCTCGAAGCCTTCCAACAGCAGGCGCTTGCCGGTCAGCGGATAGGCCATGAGCCGGCCCCGGATGCGGGCCATGGCCACGCGCACCGTGTCGGCGCTGACCCCGTCGACCAGGGTCACGTTCTCCTCGCCGCCGACTTCCTCGACAAAAAGATCTTCCACCGTACACTGCAGAAATTTGGCCAGGCGCAGGGCCAGGGCCGTGTTCGGCGTGTATTTGCCGGTTTCGATGTCATAGATGGCCTGGCGCTTGACGCCGATCAGCTCGGCCAGCTGGGATTGCGCCATGCCCTTAGCCTGGCGCATGGCCTTCAGATTGCAAATCAGGTTGATCTCTCCGGTTTTCATCGTCGCTCCTCGTTCGAACCGCCGCGTGCAGCGCATCACGGGTGTTCATGTCTGGTATACACGACAACCTATCCCCAGCTCCGAACCGAGGCAAGCCGCCCCGCGCGTCCCTGACGCCATGTCTGCCGCCGTATTTCCCCTCATAGCGCACCAGATCCAAATTGTCGTTGATAAAATCAAAATGTAATTTTTAAATTGCATTTTGTCCGTTTTTTCGTCATGCCGAACTCGACGTCCACGCCACGCGGTTTGGCAGTCCGACCACGCGGCTCCATCGAACCCCACACCGAGCATCCGGAAAACTCCGGGGAGGAAATATGGCCATCAACGCCCAGGAATTCGATCGCATCGCCAGAGAAGTCTTCGCGCCCATCTATCCGGTCATCGCCGGACAAATTCTGCGGCGCACCGGCATCATCCGGGGCCACGCCCTGGATGTCGGCTGCGGCAGCGGCTACCTCGGTCTGGCCCTGGCCGGGCAAAGCGATCTGGAACTGACCCTGTTCGACCAGTCCGAGGACATGCTGTCCCTGGCCCGGAAAAATATCACGGATCGCGGCCTGGACGACCGGGTCTGGACCCTGCACGGCGACGTGGCCCGCATTCCCCTGCCGGACAACTCCACCAATCTGGCCGTGAGCCGGGGCTCGGTTTTCTTCTGGGACAAGCCGGCCCTGGCCTTCGCCGAGATCCACCGCGTGCTCGCCCCCGGCGGCCGGGCCGTGATCGGCGGCGGATTCGGCTCGGCGGAACTGAAGGAACAGATCTCGCGCACCATGGAGGCCCGTGACAAGGAACCCGGCCAGTGGCGGGCCAAACTGAAGCGGAATCTGAGCACCGAGACGGCCCAAACCTATGAATCGGCTCTGCGCGAGGCCGGCGTGACGGATTTCGGGATAGAGTTGAGCGAGGAAACGGGTTTCTGGATCACCATCGGCAAATAAGGAGACCGCCATGCGTTGTACGATTTGCGAACGCGGATGCGTTCTCGCTCCCGGAGGCACGGGAGCCTGCGGACTCTACGAAAACCAGAACGAAACCGTCGCCGAGCGTTTTCCGGACCGTTATCTGGTCACCTGCCCCATTTCCATCGAAACCATGCCCGTCCTGCACCACACCCCCGGCGGCACGTATCTCCAGGTCAGCACCTCGGGCTGCAACTTCGACTGTCCGGGCTGCATTTCGGCGGTCATCGTCCGCGAAATGTCTCCGGGCAGCCACGCCCTGCGCCATCTCACCCCGGATCAGGTCGTGACCATGGCCGAAGATCGGGACTGCCTGGGCATCGTCTTTCTGATGAACGATCCCCTGGCCTCCCTGCCGACCTTCCTGCGCCTGGCCGCCCTGGCCAAATCCAGGGGGCTCAAGGTCGGGTGCGCCAGCAACGGCTATTTCACGACCGAGGCGCTGGCCCAGGCCATGCCCCTGCTCGACTTCATCACCATCGGCATCAAGGGT
>CAYLNA010000345.1:0-2567 GCA_964384665.1 uncultured Desulfovibrionaceae bacterium
GCCGTCATCCAGATCACGGACCGCTGCAATGCGTCCTGCGTGCAGTGCGGCATGCGCCGCGCCAATGATTTTCCCCGCCACAGTCTGGACCAGGACACGGTGGAGCGCATCCTCGACGCCGTGGCCCGGCTCGGGATGCAGGCCGTGTCCTTCACCGGCGGCGAGCCGCTGCTGCACGCGGGTCGCCTCATGACCATGATCCGCCATGCCAAAAAACGCGGCATCCGGTACATCCGCACCGGCACCAACGGCTTCATCTTTCAGGGCCACGACGCCCCCGGTTTCCCCGACCGCATGCGCCGCATGGCCGACGACCTGCTCGAAAGCGGCATCCGCAATTTCTGGATCAGCCTGGATTCCTCCGACCCGGCCATCCACGAAGCCAATCGCGGCCTGCCCGGCGTGGTGGCGGGCATGGCCAAGGCCCTGCCGCTATTCCACGAACGCGACCTCTATCCTTCGGTCAACCTGGGAATCAACCGCTTCTGCGGCGGACGGATTCCGGCCCTGACCACGACCTTTGAGCCCCAGACCTTCAAAGCCGGATTCGTGGAGGCCTTCAGCCGCTTTTTCTCGCGGGCCGAGGAGCTGGGCTTCACCATCGCCAACTGCTGCTACCCCATGACCCAGGACGAGGGCGCGGTCTACCAGGCCAGTTCCCAGGACGAGTTCATTTGCTTCTCGACCCCGGAAAAGGAGGCCATGCTGGAAGCGCTCATGGAGGTCATCCCCACCTTCCGCCATCGTCTCCGCCTCTTCACCCCGCTTTCGTCCCTGGACGCCCTGCTGACTCAAGTGAGGGGCAACGAGACCCAGACCTTCGCCTGCCGGGGCGGGCTGGACTTTTTCTTTGTCGACGCCACCAAGGGCCATGCCTATCCGTGCGGCTACCGGGCCGAGGATGATCTGGGGCCGCTGTGGACCATGGACGCCCTGCCCGAGGCCGAAGCGACCTGCCGCCGCTGCGACTGGGAATGCTTCCGCGACCCGTCGGAGCTGTTCGGCCCTCTGACCAGCCTGGTCAGCACGCCCCGAAACATGGTCCGGAAATTCCGGGCCAGGCCGGATTTTCTGCGCCTCTGGCTCGACGACCTCCGGTATTATCTGGCCTGCGACCTCTTCGACGGCCGCAAGCCCATGCGGCCCCGACAGCTCGCCCGCTTCGCGCCTCGCGCCGGCGAAACCCGCTTCGACATGCCGCCCGGCGAGGAATCGATCCGCCCCGCGTAGACGTCGACATCCAGCACAGGCAGCCAAATCCGCGCCCTCGGCGCGTCCTTCTTTACATCGCGCCCCTTGCCCTTCAGAATGCGTCCTTTTCCAAGGATGCTCATGAAACATTTCGATCTCATCGTCATCGGCGGCGGACCCGCCGGACTCCTGGCTGCGGCCACGGCCGCCGAGCGCGGCGCGTCCACATTGATTCTGGAGCGCATGGACCGCCCCGGACGCAAGCTGCGCATCTGCGGCAAGGGCCGGGGCAACATCGGCAATACCGCGCCCCTGGATGAATTCCTGGGCCATTTCGGCAAGAATTTCCGCTTCCTGCGCCCGGCCTGCGGGCACTTCTTCACTCAGGACAGCATCGATCTCCTGACCCGTCTGGGCGTGCCGACCAAGGTCGAACGCGGCGGCCGCGTTTTTCCCGAAAGCGACAGCGCCCAGGACTTGGTGGACGCCTATGTCCGCCACGCCCGAACCCAGGGCGCGACCATCCAGACCGGGGTCCGCATCCGGGACATCCGCCGCCTTGAAGACGGATTCGAGCTGACCACGCCAAGCCAGACCTTCCGCGCCGCGAGGGTCATCCTGGCCACGGGCGGAGCCTCCTATCCGGCCACGGGCTCCACCGGCGACGGGTACGAGCTGGCCAAAAGCCTGGGTCACGCCATCACCCCCATCACGCCGGCCCTCATCCCTCTGGTCACGGCCGGAGACACGGCCGCCCGGCTCCAGGGGTTATCCCTCAAAAACGTCCGGGCCGAGCTGCGCGTGGGCGGCAAAAAAGCGGGCGAGGAAATGGGCGAGATGCTCTTCACCCATTTCGGCCTGTCCGGCCCCATCATCCTGACCCTGAGCAAGAGTGCTGTGCGTGGCTTGGCCGCCAAGCAGACCGTGGACATCGTGCTGGATTTGAAACCCGCCCTGGACCAGGCCAAGCTCGACGCCCGCCTGCTGCGGGATCTGAACGAGCACGGCAAGATGCACGTGGACAACCTGCTGCGCGGGCTCATGCCGCCCAAACTCATCCCGGTCTGCCTGGAACAGACCGGCCTTGCCCCGGACAAAGCCGCGCACCAGATCTCGGCCGCCGAACGCAAGACCCTGCGCCAGTGGCTCAAGGAA
Organism: uncultured Desulfovibrionaceae bacterium; assembly: GCA_964384665.1. Lineage (GTDB taxonomy): Bacteria > Desulfobacterota > Desulfovibrionia > Desulfovibrionales > Desulfomicrobiaceae > Desulfomicrobium. The sequence goes on from CAYLNA010000345.1 coordinate 2,347, forward strand.
CTGCGCTTTCCGGTCACCGGACACCGCCCCCTGCGCGAGGCCATCATCACCGCCGGCGGCGTCACGCTGGCCGAGGTCAATCCCAAGACCATGGAATCACGGGTCTGCCCTGGGCTATTCCTGGCCGGCGAGGTCCTGGACATGGACGCAGACACCGGCGGCTTCAACCTGCAGGCGGCCCTGTCCACAGGTTATCTGGCCGGACTGAGCGCGGCGCGGCG
>CAYLNA010000346.1:0-2550 GCA_964384665.1 uncultured Desulfovibrionaceae bacterium
GGAAGGCCAGGACCAGCCCGATGCAGGCGATCATGAGCAGGGTGTTGACGGTCGGGAGGTAGATCTGGCCGATGGCCTGGCTCGAGGTGTGCACGATGCGCATGCGCGGCGTGAACCCGAGCTGCATGGCCTGCTGGGTCAGGGAGTAGACGCCGGAGATCATGGCCTGGGAGGCGATGATGGTGGCCATGGTGGCCAGGGCGACCATGGGATAGATCATGGCTTGCGGCACCAGGGCGTAGAACGGGGCGGCGGCCTTGGTCGGATCGGCCAGCAGCAGGGCGCCCTGCCCAAAGTAGTTGAGCAGCAGGCCCGGGAGCACCACGCCGTACCAGGACAGGCGGATGGGCTTTACTCCGAAATGCCCCATGTCGGCATAGAGGGCCTCGCCGCCGGTGATGCACAGGACCACGGATCCGAGGACGACGATGCCGTGCAGATGGTTGATGGCGAAAAAGTGGACCGCCAAGGCCGGGTTCAGAGCAGCGAGGATGCGGGGTTCGTTGACGATTTCGGCCAGTCCCAGGCCGCCGATGACCAGGAACCAGACGACCATGATCGGACCAAAAACGCGGCCGATGGCCGCCGTGCCGTGCTTCTGAAACAGGAAGAGGGACACGAGCACGATGCAGGTCAGGGGCACGACATAGTCGCCGGCCGCCGTGGTGGCCACGTCCAGGCCCTCGACGGCCGAGAGCACGGAAATGGCCGGCGTGATCACCCCGTCGCCGTAGAGCAGGGCCGCGCCGAAGGCGGCCATGATGACGAGGACTTTCCAGCGTCTGCCGGAGGCGTCCTGACCGGCGTGCAGCATGGCCAGGAGGGCGAAGATGCCGCCTTCGCCGTTGTTGTCGGCGCGCATGATGAAGGCCACGTATTTGAGGCTGACCACGATCAACAGGGACCAGAACACCATGGACAGCACGCCCAGGACATTGTCCGGGGTGACGGCCACGGCGTGCAGGCCGTGGAAACATTCCTTGATGGTGTAGAGGGGGCTGGTGCCGATATCGCCGAAGACGATGCCGAGGGCGGCCAGGGTCAGGGCCGTGGCGCTGTCGCCATGCGAGGGCGAGGGCGCGGTGGAAGCGGACATGAGGACCTCCTGGTAGGTGGACGCTTGATGACATTGGGAAATGCCTCCGTGCGTTCCCGTGGAGGTCTCCCTTCGACGTTTACGAGGTTAGCTGTCGGGCTCGGGCCGAAAGGTGCCCTACGCGTGCGCGATACGCCCCAGGAGTGGGTCCCCCGTTCCCGTCGCCACGACGGGACTCAACGATTTGCGGTTGTCCAATAGCTCCGCGCCCGTCGGGCGTCAACGCGGCGATCGCGGTGAGGGCCGGCCATGGCGGTTCCCCTTCCGGGTTCCGTCGCCTTGTCGCCCTCCTTGCCACTCCGGCGGTCTTGCGGCAAACCAGCCAGCATGTCAGCAATCACCCCTTCCATCCATCGCCGCATCCTGAAAATCTCCATGCCCCTCGTGGCCAGTCTGGGCGCGACCACGGTCATGGAGTTCACGGACCGTCTTTTCCTGGCCCGTTATTCGCTTGATTCCATCGCCGCCGCCACGCCGGCCGGGATCATGGCTCTTTTGGCCATGACCATCTTTGTCGGCACGGCCGGCTATGTGGCGGTTTTTGTCGCCCAGTACATGGGCATGGGGCGCTCCGATCTGGTCGGCCGCATCGTCTGGCAGGGGATTTATGTCGCGGCCCTGGGGGCCGTGGCGTTGGGCGGATTGGCCGTATACGCCGAGGAGATTTTCGCCTGGGGCGGACATCCTCCGGCTCTGCGCGACCTGGAGGCGACCTATTTTCGGGTGCTGTGCTGGGGGGCGGGCGTGCACCTGCTCGGCGCGGCCCTGGGCGGCTTCTTCACCGGCCTGGGGCGCACCCGCGTGGTCATGCTGGCCAACGTGGTCGGCATGGTCGTCAACATTCCGCTCGACTATTGTCTGATCAACGGGGTCGGTCCCTTTCCGGAATGGGGAATTTTCGGAGCCGGATTGGCCACGGCCCTGAGTTGGGCGCTCATCACCGGCATTCTGGCCCTGGCCATGCTCCGGCCCGAGCACGCCGGATTCCACTTCCGTAGGGACTGGGGCTTCCGCTTCCGTCTTTGGCTGCGTCTCATGCGCTATGGCCTGCCCAGCGGCATGGAATTTTTCCTCGACATCCTGGGCTTCACGGTCTTCATTTTCGTGGTCGGCCGCCTGGGCGCCCTGGAACTGGCCGCGACCAACATCGCCCTCAACATCAACGCCCTGGCCTTCATGCCCTTGGTCGGCTTTTCCATGGGCGTGAGCACCTTGGTCGGGCAAGCCATGGGCGCGGGCAAGCCGGATGACGTGCCCCTGGTGGTCCGGGCCAGCCTGATCCTGACCTTCGCCTACTTGGCCGTGCTCTCGGCCCTGTTCCTGTTCGCCCCCGGTCCGATCCTGGACCTGTTCCAGCCGCGCGACATGGATCCGGCCGCCTTCGCCGCCGTGGCCGACATGGGCCGCGTTCTGCTCATGATCGTCGTCGCCTATCTCATGTTCGACGGGGTCAG
>CAYLNA010000347.1:0-2545 GCA_964384665.1 uncultured Desulfovibrionaceae bacterium
GCACCGCTGGCTGTCGCCATCAGAACATCGTGCGCGACGCCATCGAAAAATACACCGATGTCCAGGTTCTCGGCGTGCTGCCCAAGCTGCACGAAAATCCCATCCCGGAGCGGCACATGGGGTTGGTCTCCGACGCGGAGTACGCCCTGGATCCTTTCCACGAGCTGGCTCGGTTCATGCGCGAGCATGTGAACCTTGACGCCTGCCTCGACATCGCGCGGTCCGCTCCGTCCGTGGCGCATGACCTCAAGCCGCTCTTCCTTGAACAGGGTTCGCCTCGGGTGCGCATCGGCGTGGTCAAGGATGCCGCTCTTTGGTTTTACTACCAGGAAAATCTGGACGCCCTGCGCGCGGCGGGCGCGGAGATCGTCGAATTCAGTCTGCTCGACGAGACGCGCCTTCCGGATGTCGACGGGCTCTATCTTGGCGGCGGCTTTCCCGAAACCCTGGCCCAACGCCTGGCGGACAACGTTGCCATGCGTGAGTCCGTGCGCGCGGCCTCGGCCCTCGGCATGCCCATCTACGCCGAGTGCGGCGGGTTGATGTTTCTGGGCGGGGCGATCGAATATCTTGGCCGTTCCTATCCCATGGCTGGAGTTTATCCCGTGACGACCAAGGTTTTTTCCAAGCCCCAGGGGCACGGCTACACCTCCGCGCTGATTGCCGCGTCGAACCCTTTTTTTTCGGTTGGCATGCAGTTGACCGGTCATGAATTTCACTATTCCCGCTGTCTTGATTTGAATCCCGAAATTTCCTTGGTTTTTCAGCTCGAGCGCGGGCAGGGGATGCGCGCCGGCGGAGACGGCCTCTTGCACCGCAACACCTTGGCGGGATATACGCATACCCACGCCTTGGGGATTCCCTCGTGGTCCATGAATTTCGTGGCCGCCGCGAGTATTTTTCAGGCCTGCCGCGCACGCGGGGAAATGTGCCCTGACATTCGACTGGATTCTTGTCCTTGACGACTTTGATAATTGTTACTAATTGGTAAGCCAAGAACGGAGGTGAACCATGGGACAATTACGTGCATTCAAGGATTTGATTATCGACTGGGAGATGACTCCCGAAGATGCGGTCGCCATTTATTTGGAGTGGGGAAACAACGGATACCGGGGCGGATACCAGAACGCGGTGCGCGGAAAGGAAGATTTTTCGCATTATTTCGTGATCAACACCTGGAATTCTCGGCCGACGGTGACCTTGGTTTATCGCAATTCCGATGGCGCCGAGGAGTTGGTCGTGCTGCCCCTGCCCGAGAGCTTGGCAGAAAAGTTTTTGCACGGCGTCTACCATCACAAGGGTGTCTATCCCGTCAACGACGATGTGAAGCAATGGCTCGAAACAGAGCTGTATAACTAGGTAATTTTTCACCGCATAAACGCAAGAAGCCGGCTCGACCGGCTTTTTGCGTTTATGCGGCTTGGTTGCTTGCCGCGTGCACGTTTTTTGGCGTGGATGCGTGGCCTTGAGGTGTGTTTTCAGGTATGGTCGTGTTCAGCACTTGAGGAGTCTTCGATGTCCCATGTTTCGTGCCGCCGCTGCGGCGTCTGTTGCACCAAGGGCGGGCCGGCCCTGCACGCGCTCGATGCCGCGCTTCTTTCCGAGGGTCGTCTTTCCGTCCAGGATTTGTTCTGCGTTCGGCGCGGCGAGTTGGCCCAGGATCCGCGCCAGGGAGGGGTGCGGCCCGTGGATCATGATCTGATCAAGGTTCGGGGGCGTCATCCGTCCTGGGCCTGTATTTTTTATGCGCCCGAACAAGCGGGGTGCGCGATCTACGAGTCGCGGCCGGCGGAATGCCGGGCACTGTCCTGCGACGATCCTCGGGCGCTTTTCGCGGTCATGGACACGCCCTATCTGAGCCGTTGGGATTTGGTTGACCGCGCCTGCGCCCTTGGCGAATGCATCGCGGAGCATGAAGCGCGTTTTCCCGTGGCTTCGGCCCTGGCCTTGGCCCAGGCCTGGAAGGAGGGCGCGGACGGCGCGATCCGCGCCGAATTGACGGACATGGTCCGGCGGGAGTGGTGTTTTCGCCGCGCGTTCACCGCACGGGTCCAGATCACGGACGAGGACGCATGGCCGTATTTTGGCCGTCCGCTGCGGATGATCCTGGCGCCGCTGGTTCCGTCCGTGGCGGGGTGTGTTTCCTGATGAAAATTTGCGTCAATTTGTTGACTTGCGATGGCGGGGAATTATCTTTCCCCATGCATTACGCGCATAAGGAGTGGTACTACTTTGGAATATAAAGATTATTACACGCTGCTCGGAGTGACCAAAGGCGCGACCCAGGACGAGGTCAGCAAGGCGTTCAAGAAGCTGGCCCGCAAGTACCATCCGGATTTGAATCCCAACAATCCGGAGGCGGAAAGCAAGTTCAAGGAAATCAACGAGGCCTACGAGGTCCTGAAGGACCCGGAAAAGCGCAAGCTCTATGATTCCTTGGGACCAAACTGGAAGGAGGGGCAGAATTTTCAGCCGCCGCCTGGGTTCGAGAATTTTCAGTTTCGCTCCGGCGGATTCGGCGGGGGCGGGGATTTCAGCGATTTTT
>CAYLNA010000348.1:0-2542 GCA_964384665.1 uncultured Desulfovibrionaceae bacterium
GTGGCCGGCGGCGGCGTGAACGCCCTGCGCGGCGAGGCCAATGTCCAGGGCTCCACGGACCAGGCCCTGCTTTTCCACATCATCCCCGGCTACCTGCCCACGCCCCGCGCCAAGCAGCAGGCCTACGAAGACTATCTTCAGGGCATCACCCCGGTCAGCAAGGACCCAAAAAGCGCGAACTGGAAGCAGCATCAGCCCAAGTACATGGCCAGTCTGCTCAAGGCCTTCTACAAGAACGCGGACCTGCCCACGGCCTATTCCTGGCTGCCCAAGCTGGACGACACCCAGAACGCCTCCTGGCTCATGCTCTTCGACAAGATGCTCAAGGGTCAGTTCAAGGGCTTTTTCGCCTGGGGCATGAACCCGGCCGCCAGCGGCGCGGACTCCAACAAGACCCGCCAGGCCCTGGCCAAACTGGATTGGCTGGTCAACGTCAATATCTTCGAAAACGAGACCGGCTCCTTCTGGAAGGGTCCGGGCATGGACCCAAAGAAGATAAAGACCGAGGTCTTTTTCCTGCCCTGCTGCGTGTCCGTGGAAAAGGAAGGCTCCATTTCCAACTCCGGCCGCTGGATGCAGTGGCGCTATGCCGGCCCCAAACCCGCAGGCGAGACCAAGCCGGACGGCGACATCATCTATGAGTTGATGCTCAAGATCCGCGAACTCTATAAAAAAGAAAAAGGCGCGTTCCCCGAACCCATCCTCGGGCTCAATACCGACGACTGGGGCGATGGACATGTCTTCGATCCGCACAAGGTGGCCAAGCTCATCAACGGCTACTACCTGAAAGACACCGTGCTCAAAGCGCCGGACGGAACCGAGACGGTCATGAAGGCGGGATCGCAGGTCAGCGCGTTCTTCAACCTCAAGGACGACGGCTCCACCTGCTCCGGCAACTGGGTCTACTGCGGTTCCTACACGGACAAGGGCAACATGGCCGCCCGCCGCGACAAGACCCAGACCCCGGAACAGGAAAAAATCGGCCTGTTCCCGAACTGGACCTGGTCCTGGCCGGTCAACCGCCGCATCATCTACAACCGCGCCTCGGTCGACCTGAGCGGCAAGCCCTGGGCTCCGGAAAAGCCGGTCCTGGCCTGGGACGCGGCCAACAAGAAGTGGCTCATCGACGTGGTCGACGGCGGCGGCGACGCCGGGGCCAAGCATCCCTTCATCATGCTGCCTCACGGTCTGGGCCAGATTTATGGCCCTGGTCTGAACGACGGCCCGTTGCCGGAACACTACGAACCGCTGGAATGCCCCATCGCCGAGCACCCCTTCTCCAAGCGGCTCAACAACCCGACGGCCATGATGTTCTCCGACGAGGCCCACAAGCGCACGGTCTGCGATCCGCGTTTCCCCTTTGTCTGCACCACCTACCGCGTCACCGAGCACTGGCAGACGGGCGTTTTGACCCGCTGGCTGCCCTGGCTGACGGAAGCCGAACCGCAGATGTTCTGCGAAATGAGCGAGGAACTGGCGGAGCTGAAGGGGATCAAGAACGGCGAAAAGGTCATCCTGGAGAATCCACGCGGCGAACTCTGGGCCATCGCCATCGTCACCAAGCGCTTCAAGCCCTTCGAGGTCTTGGGCTCCACGGTGCACGTGGTCGGCATTCCCTGGCACTTCGGCTGGGTCTGGCCCAAGGACGGCGGTGACGCCGCCAACCTGCTCACGGCGGCTGTCGGCGATCCGAACACCAGCATTCCGGAAAGCAAGGCCTTCATGGTCAACGTGAAGAAAGCGTAAGGAGAGCCGACATGTCAGGAAAATCATTCTTCGTTGATCTGACCAAGTGCACGGCCTGCCGCGGCTGCCAAATCGCGTGCAAGCAGTGGAACAAACTCCCGGCCGAACAAACCAGGAATCATGGCTCCCACCAGAATCCCATGGATGTCTCGGCCATCACCTATAAAACCGTGCACATGAAGGAAGTGGCCGACGACAAGGGCGAGATGCTCGCCTGGCTCTTCTTCCCCGAGCAGTGCCGGCACTGCACGGCTCCCCCCTGCAAGCTGACCGCCGACGCCTACGACGACAAGGCCATCCTGCAGGACGAGGCGACCGGCGCGGTGATCTTCACCGAACGCACCAAGGACCTGCCCGATTTCAACGAAATCCGGGAAGCCTGTCCGTACAATATTCCGCGCCAAAACGCGGAAACCAAGGTCATGACCAAATGCACCATGTGCCTGGACCGGGTCCAGAACGGCCTAATTCCGGCCTGCGTGCAGTCATGTCCGACCGGATGCATGAACTTTGGAGACCGGGACGAAATGCTGGCCCTGGCCGAAAAGCGCCTGGCCGAAGTGCAGAAAAAATATCCGGACGCGGTGTTGGGCGACGCCGAGGATGTCCGGGTCATCTATCTGTACCAGATGGCGCCCAACTCGTACCATGGCTACGCGGTGGCCGAAGCGACCGTGCCCGGCCTCATGGACCGCAAGGCCGTGTTCGCCAAGCTCTTCGGCTCGTTCTCCAGAAACAAGGCCTAAAACGTCAGGCCCTCCTCCACCGGCTGGCCGGGAAGGAAACTTCCCGGCCT
>CAYLNA010000349.1:0-2537 GCA_964384665.1 uncultured Desulfovibrionaceae bacterium
CCCGAACTATACCAACCCCCGCCCACGCGCAAGAAAACGCGGCCGGCAAAGGCGGCTTTGAGAGTATATTTCCCATGATTTCAATACAATTTTCCACTCGCCAATCTCTTTGACCTTTTGCCCGTTTGCGCCTACAGAAACGGAGCTTTAACAATAATGGCAATTTGATTTCAAGGAGTGGCACATGGAAGATAAGACCGGACAGATGGATATCCTGAAGACCATCGAGCAGGAAATGGATTCGGACATCCATCCGTTCTTGAAGAAAATCCTGGACAACATCAAACCCATCGGCTGGGCCGTGGGCGGAATCATCGCCGCCGCCGCCGTCTATTCCGGGGTGACCAGCTATCAGGAGGCGCAGAAGGCCAAGGCCGTCAGCCAGCTTGGAAGCATCATCATCCAGGCCGACGCAACCAGCCGGGTTCAGCGGCTCGAGGATTTCGCCAAGACCGCCCCGGCCGACCTGCGCGTGGCCGCCCAGTTGGAACTGGCCAAGATCCACATGGACGCCAAGGACTTCGACAAGGCCGCCAGCGCCTGGCGGGCCGTGGGAGCCAGCGGCGTGCCCGACATGCGCATTGTCGCCGGCCTGGGCGAGGCCAAGAATTTCATGATGCAGGGCGAGCACGCCAAGGCTGCGGACCTGCTGACCTCCCTCAAGCAGGACGCCAGCGACGAATACCTGGCCATGATTTCCAGCACCCTGGCCTTTGCCGCCGAAAAGGCCGGTCGCACGGACGCGGCCATCGCCGAATACGAATCCCTCAAGGCCAAGGGCGACAGCAACACCGCCTACCTTGACTACAAGATCGCCGCCCTCAAGGCCAAACCCCAAAGCTGACCACCCGCGCCCCTGGCGCGAGACACGGACCCGGCCGGACCCTTCCGGCCGGGAGTCAAAGCCCACGCCCGACCGCGCCGCGAAAACCCCACAGGACATCATGACCAGCGACGAATTTCTGCACTTCCTGCACACACTGCATCAGACAGTACAAAACCTCGATCCGTTGAGCCCCCTGCAGTCCAGCCTGGACAGCCTGCTCCAGACCACGGCCGAGGCCATGAGCTACAAACGCATGGCCCTGGCCATTTTCGATCCCAAGACCAACACCATCCGCTTCGACCTGACCTACGGACACAAGGGACCGGTCAAGGCCACCTACACGCCGGGTCAGGGTGTCACCGGCCAAGTCTTGGACACGGGCAAATCCATCGTCATCGAAAAAATGGAACGCGACGACCGCTTTCTGAACAAGGCCATGGGCCGGACCCAGAAGGAACTGGCCGAATTGGCCTTCATCTGCGTGCCGGTCAGCCGGGTCAACTCCGACGGCATTCTGGAAGCCCTGGGCGTCTTGAGCGCGGACATCCCCTGCCAACCGGCCGAGGTGCTGACCATGCACTGCGCCTTTCTGGAGGTGCTGGCCTCGGTCATCGCCCGGCAGACGGCTTACTTGCAGGAAAACATGGCCCAAAAGGAGCTGTGGGCGTCCATGGGCTTTCTGGGCGAGAACCTGGAGCGGGACAAAGCCCTGGATCAGGCCAAGATCGTGGCCACGTCCAAGGCCATGGCCTTTGTCATGGGCCAGATCCTGCAAGTCGCGTCCAGCAAGGCCTCGGTCCTGCTGCGCGGAGAGTCCGGCACGGGCAAGGAACTGCTGGCCGAGAGCATCCACAACGCCAGCTCCCGGCGGTCCAAGCCGCTGGTGCGCTTGAACTGCGCGGCCCTGCCCTCGGAACTGCTGGAGAGCGAACTCTTCGGCCACGAGCGCGGCGCCTTCACCGGGGCCGTGGGCGCCAAGAAAGGCCGCTTCGAGCTGGCCCACACCGGCACCCTGTTTCTGGACGAAATCGGCGAACTCAGCGCCGAGGCCCAGGCCAAACTGCTGCGCGCCCTGCAAGAGGGCGAGATTCAGCGTCTGGGCAGCGAAAAGACGATCAAGGTCGATGTGCGCATCATCTGCGCCACTCACCAGCCCCTGGAAAACCTGATCAAGTCCGGCAGGTTCCGCGAGGACCTCTATTACCGCATCAATGTCTTCCCCATCTTCATCCCGCCCCTGCGCGAGCGGCGTGAAGACATCCTGCCCCTGGCCGAATATTTCCTGGAATTTTTCGCCAAGGAATACGCCAAGAACATCAAGCGCATCTCCATGCCGGCCATCGACCTCCTGACCCAGTACCAATGGCCCGGCAACGTCCGCGAGTTGCGCAACTGCATGGAACGGGCGACCCTGATCTGCAACGAGGAAGCCATCCGGACCTACCATCTGCCCCCTACCCTGCAAACGGCCGAAAGTTCGGCCACAGACACGCAACTGTCCTTTGGCGAGGCAGTGGGCAAGTTCGAACAGGAAATCCTGGTCGAGGCCCTGCAACGCTGCGGCGGCAACATGCTGCAAGTAGCCAGGGATCTGCGGGCCAGCTACCGGATCATCAATTACAAGATCAAGAAATACAACATCGATCCCAAAAAATACGACGGACGAACCAAACCGCGTAAACCCTGATTGCAGGAGAGCATGACCCGTGTT
>CAYLNA010000350.1:0-2487 GCA_964384665.1 uncultured Desulfovibrionaceae bacterium
GCGTGGCGTGCTGCATTCCCTGGTATGGTTTCAATCCACGCCCCCGCGCGGGGGGCGACCCGGCTGTCGTTGATAGCGTCGTACATGAGATACGGTTTCAATCCACGCCCCCGCGCGGGGGGCGACTGTCTGAGGTCGATTATGTTGGGGGGTAAGGGCTGTCGAAGGGCATTTCGCGAAGCCTTCGTTGAGCGTCCTTTCCTTCCGTATAATTCGGCGTCAGGGTTTGGGTTATTTTACAAAATCAGAGTATTACAACTATCGCGAACCTCCCGGCAATTCTGCCGTCGCTTGGGGTTCGCGCTACACGATAAGGGGGCCTTCGGGATCGTAGGCGGCCTTGGCGCCGACGTGTTCGATCCTTTGTTTCCAATTCGCTCCAAGGAAGTAAAAACGCAGGCTATCCCGCTCCTCGTCCATTTCCTGCAACAAGCGATGCTTGAGGCGTGTCCACTGGGCCGGATCGACCACGCACTCGAAGACCGAATACTGCACCCGTTGCCCATAATCCCGGCAGGCCTTGGCGATGCGCCGCAGCCGCCGCTGTCCGCCGGGGTCCTCGAAACTGACATCATAGCTGACAAGCACCAACATCGGTCACCTCCAAACAAATGGTGGATAGCCGTCCAGATCACCGCGCAGCCACCGGGCCATGAGCAGGGCCTGAAGATGAAAGACCAGTCCCAGTGGAGCCTTCTCGCCCAGATATGGATGCTGGATTTCGTCCTGCTTGCGCTTTTGATAGGTGACCAGCAGCGTCTTGCGGGCATCGTCGGTGAGTTTGACGGCTCCGTTCTCCAGAATTTCGAAGTCGTTCTTTTTGATCTGCCCCAGATTGATCAGCGACAGCGCCAGACGGTCGGCGAAAAAGGCGCGGAACTCCTCCATCAGGTCCAGGGCCAACCCATGCCGGCCGGGGCGATCCCGATGGAGAAATCCGACCTCGGAATCCAACCCCACCCCTTCCAGGGCGCTGCGCACATCATGAGCCAGAAGCGTGTAAATGAAGGACAGCAAGCAATTAACGCGATCCAGGGGCGGTCTGCGGCTGCGGCCGGCAAAACGGAATTCCGGCTCCGACGACAGAATCAGATGATCGAAAACACCGAAATAGCCGTTGGCCGCCTCGCCCTCGATGCCGCGCACCACATTGAGGGGCATGGATGATTGCAGGCGGGCGACGCAGTCTTGCTGATGGCGGATTTCCGCTTCCAGAACCGCGCCATCCACCTTGTCCGCGTGGTCGCGCAGCACGCGCTGCAACACGCGACGGCCGTTCACGATCTTGGCCGTGACGATGCTCCGCGCCACTTCCGCGCTCATGTCCGGGTCATCGGCGCGGCGGAATTGTTCACGGCGCAAAAGCACGTTGCCGGACACCGGCCCCTGCACCCGCGCCAGAAATCGGCCATGCTCGGTCATGAAACTAAGCCCCACGCCGCGTTCGGCGGCGAAACCCATGAGAAACGGGCTGCACGAAACCTGTCCAAAGCAGACCACGCCGCCCAACGTGTGGATGGGCACGCGCAACTTGACCTCCTTGTCCATGCGCACGGCCACGCACTCGCCATCCTTGGCCAGGTACGCGCCCTGGGAGGTGACGTAGAGCGTGTTCAGAAGCTTTTTCATTCGTCCTCCGTCATGGCCGCAAGATACCTGGCCACGGACTTGGCCTTGCCGAGCCGGGGCATACACAATGCCAGGAGCGAACACGATTCGCACTTGGCCTCATACCGCGCGGGCGGAGTTTGGCCGGCCTCGATAAGACGATGCAGTCTGGCTGCCGCGTCCTCGGTTTTTGTCCGCAATTCCTGATCGAATTCAACCTGCGCCCTGCGCCGCGTCTTGCCGTAAAAAAGAGCCCCGGACTCGATGCGCATTCCGAGCATTTCCTCCAGGCACATGGCTTGGGCGCAGAGCTGAACCCGGTCCCAGTCCTCGGATTTACTGCGACCGCGCTTGTATTCGACAGGGAAAGCCGCGCCGTCCGGCCCAAATTCCACCACGTCGGCGATGCCCGAAAGTCCCAATCGCAGAGAGCGCAGCGGCAAGCTGCGGGCGACGCGCCGTCCATCCTTCACGAAATCCGGTCCACTATCGACCTTTTCGTGCAGAATGCGGCCTTCGGCCGTGAACAGATTTTCGGTCCAGATCCGCTCCACATGAATGAGCGCGCATTGCCGCTGGCAAAAGAGCAAATGCTGCAAGGCGGAAATGGGGAGAAGATCGTCTTCGGTGTACATCCGTGCGAGTCCTTGAACGATTTCGAGACATCACCGTGGCGTCGCGGCGGCGCGACGCCACGAGCCTTGGCTACAGTTTCTCGATGATCTCGACGCCTGCCGGAGCCGGGGCGACCGTCACCGTGTAGTCGGCAAAGGAACGGGCCGGGCCGGAGGAGCCATCGGCGCGTTTGACCTGCACCAAATCGAAGAGTTTGTGCGCCGGAGCGTTGCCGAGTTTGTTCTCATGCTTGAAGACGATGAG
>CAYLNA010000351.1:0-2479 GCA_964384665.1 uncultured Desulfovibrionaceae bacterium
GGGCTGACGCGAAGGCCGGTTTACTCCGTCGGGCAAATCAGCCATAGTCCGCCCCTGCGGACCGGAAGCGGTCCGATATTCAACGGGAGGACATGTATGAGTGCCACGTTCGAAGTCCACAGAACCATCGCCGAAATCAATGAAAAAATCCGGCAGGGAAAAGCGGTCGTCCTCAACGCCAGCGAAATGACCAGCCTAGTTCGCAAGGAAGGCAAGGTCAAGGCCGCCCGCCACGTCGATGTCGTCACCACGGGAACATTTTCCCCCATGTGCTCCTCGGGTCTGCTTTTCAACATCGGGCAGCAGCCGCCGACCATCAAGACGGCCAAGGTCTGGCTGAACGGCGTGCCCTGTCACGCCGGATTGGCGGCCGTGGACTCCTATCTCGGAGCCACGGAGCCCACGGAAGAGGATCCGCTGAACAAGGTTTATCCCGGTCATTTCAAATACGGCGGCGGGCACGTCATCGAGGACCTGCTGAAGGGCAAGCGCGTCCACCTCAAGGCCGAGGCCTACGGCACGGACTGCTATCCCAGGAAGGCCATCGAAAAGAACGTCTCCCTGGCCGAATTGCGCAACGCCATCCTCCTCAATCCGCGCAACTGCTATCAGAACTACAACTGCGCCATCAACCGCACGGCCAAGCTCAAATACACCTACATGGGCCCGCTTAAATCGAACATGGGCAACGCCAACTACGCCACGGCCGGCGAGCTGAGTCCGCTTCTGAACGATCCCTATTTCCGGACCATTGGCCTCGGCACGCGCATTTTCCTGGGCGGCGGCGTCGGCTATGTCCTGGGCGAGGGCACCCAGCACGTGGCCGAGCCCAAGCGGACCGAACGCGGCCTGCCCCTGACCCCGTCCGGGACCCTCATGGTCAAGGGCGACCTCAAGGGCATGCAGGCCCGCTATGTGCGCGGGGTCAGCATCGTCGGCTACGGCTGTTCCCTGGCCGTGGGCCTGGGCATCCCCATTCCTATCCTGAACGAGGAGATGGCTTGGTTCACGGGCGTGGCCGACGAGGACATCCTGGTCCCGGTGGTCGATTACGGCGAGGACTATCCCAACGGCTATCCGTCCAAATACGGGCATGTCAGTTTCGCCCAGCTCAAGCGGGGCTCCATCACCGTGGAGGGCAAGGACGTCCCGACCACGCCCCTGACCAGCTACACCCTGTCCCTGGAAGTGGCCGAGGAACTCAAGCGCTGGATTCTGGACGGCAAGTTCCTCTTGACCGAGGCCCAGGAACCCATTCCGGCGAGGTAGACCATGGCCGAGGCCGTCTATTTCTGGAACCTGCGCGCCTCGCGCAAGGCGCCCTACGAGGCCAAGGTCAAGCGCCTGCTCAAGCTGGCCGGATTGGGCGCGGAGGCGCGCTCCGGCGATCTGGTCGCGGTCAAGCTCCATTTTGGCGAAGGCGGGGGCACGGGCCATGTCCGCCCCCTGCAACTCCTGCCGCTGCTGGCTTTTCTGCGTAAATGCGGGGCCAGGCCTTTTCTGACGGACACCAATACCCTTTATGTCGGCCAGCGCGGGGAATCCGTGTCCCACGCCCTGCAGGCCGCCGTCCATGGCTATGATCCCAACGTGCTCGGCGCGCCGGTCATCATCGCCGACGGCCTCAAAAGCGGCAACGAGCGGGCCGTGCCCTGTCCGGGCGCGCATTTCGAGCACGCTTTCCTGGCCGGGGACATCGTCGACGCGGACATGCTGGTTACGGTCAGCCATTTCAAGGGCCATGATCTGGCCGGGTTCGGCGGAGCCATCAAGAATGTCGGCATGGGTTGCGCCACGCGCAAGGGCAAGATGCGGCAGCACTGCGGTCTGGGGCCCGCCGTCCATCCGGATCATTGCACGGGCTGCGGCCAGTGCGTGGCGGTTTGCGGTCACGGGGCGCTCGGGCTCGATTTGAACAACAAGGTCTGGATCGACCGCGACAAATGCGCGGGCTGCGCGGCCTGCTTTCTGGTCTGCAAGAGCGGCGGCCTGGAGGTGGACTGGCGGGTGGACGTGAACACCTTTCTGGAGCGCATGGCCGAATACGCGGCGGCCGCCCTGTTGACCCGGTCCCGGCGCACGTTCCACCTGAGCTTCGTGCAGCAGGTCAGTCCGGGCTGCGACTGCATGGGGTTTTCCGACGCCCCGATCTGTCCGGATCTGGGCCTTCTGGCTTCCTGGGACCCGGTGGCCCTGGACCAGGCCTGTCTGGATCTGGTCAACCAGGCCCAGCCCCTGCACCCCAGCGCCCTGCCCGAGGGCATCAAGCCCGGCGAGGACAAGTTCGCGGCCATCCATGGCCACGTGCGCGGCCAGCATCTGCTGGACCATGCTCAGGCCCTGGGTCTGGGGCGGCGCGAGTACGCGCTGCAGCCGGTTTGAGGCCGCGATTTAACCCGCGCGACACTGGACAAAGGGGTGGGCGCTATTATATGAGCCCAATCTTCAATTCAGCCGACATACCATACTCCTGGAGGAC
>CAYLNA010000352.1:0-2475 GCA_964384665.1 uncultured Desulfovibrionaceae bacterium
GGGCCAACGGGCCGGAGGGCCGGCCCGCTGCATCAGGCGGTGGTCGAGAAACCGCTGCCGGACAGGTAGGATTGGGCGTCCATGCCCATCATCTGGTAGCGCGCGTAGTGGGAGGCGTTCGCGGACTGAAAGGCATTCAGCGTCGGTCCTTGCGATCCTTGGGGCGCGCCGCCGGCCTGAAACATGCCGGATTGGGACAACCCGCTCACGACATCGCTGAACTCCGCACTCGAAAGCGCACCATCACCGTCGGCGTCAAGGGCGTCGAAAAGCGAAGCCGTCACGTCGGTCTCCGAGCTTGTGGAAACGCCCAGGGAGGCCAGCAATTCCTCAGCATCGACGATGCCATCCTCGTTGGTGTCGGCGGCATCGTAGGTCTCTTCCTCGTCATCCGAGGACGACGCCTGTCCGCCGCCCATTCCCGGCGAGTTGTTGTCGCGCAGGGATTCCAGGCCAGCCTCGTGCTCCGCCGCCGTGATCAGGCCATCCCCGTCCGCGTCCAGGGCGGCAAAAAGTTCCTCCGCATCGACGGACCCACCTGTTTCCTCATTCTTGGCCGCGATGGCGTCAGCCAGTTCCTCGGCCGTGATGCTCCCGTCGCCATCGGCGTCGGTTTCGGCGAAGAGCTGCTCGGACATGCTGGACGTCCCCTGATTCATGCTCATGCTCACGCTGGTCATCATGCTGGCCTGGGCCAGATCCTTGTGCATGGCGGCCAGGCCGGACTCATGCTCGGACTCGGTGACAAGTCCGTCCCCGTCCGCGTCGAGGGTGTTGAAAAGTTCCGTGGCGTCCGGCCCCTTGCCGTCCGAGGACTTGGCCGCCAACGCCGTCGTCAGTTCC
Source organism: uncultured Desulfovibrionaceae bacterium (assembly GCA_964384665.1). Classification (GTDB taxonomy): domain Bacteria; phylum Desulfobacterota; class Desulfovibrionia; order Desulfovibrionales; family Desulfomicrobiaceae; genus Desulfomicrobium. Next base: position 844 of record CAYLNA010000352.1, read on the forward strand.
TCCTGGGTGATGGCTCCGCTGCCATCGGCATCCGTGGAGGAAAACAGTTCCTGGGCCATTTGGCTGGTGTCCGGACGGGACGCCTTGTTCCAAAGGGCCGCCATGCTCTGGAATGATCCCGAGCTGCCTATGCCGCTGATCATGACCGACTCCTGTGTTCCGGGTTGCGAAAGCGAAAGGCCGCGCCTGCGAGTGGGGCGCATCCGACTTTCTGTCCAGACGCTGCAACGCATGGACCCCGAACCGGGCCAGGAGGATTAAGTTGGCTGAAGATGAGCAAAGTACCGTTTACCGACCAAGAGCGCTTGGTCCGCCCGGTTGGCCCGAACCGGCCAGGTCCAGATAGAACCGGGCCCACCCCGGAGCGGACTCCGACTCGGCCAGATGCAGATACAGCAGGCGGAGGTAGTCGCGGTGGATGTCCGCGCTGTCCGCCAGACGCCGCGTGACCAGAGTGTCCAGATCCAGGCCGGACAGCCAGATCAGCAGGTCCTGGGCGCGGTGCTCGGTCCGATGTCGGGCGCGCACCGCATCCAGACCGGCCCGGGCCACGCGGACCCGCGCGGCCTCGTCGTCCAGGAGGCGGGCAATCAGCGCGACCAGGGCATCCATATCCTCGGGATCATAGCAAAACAGTTCCTCGCCATCGCGGAACAGGTCCAGCAGCCCATGCCCCACGCGCGGGGTGAGCAGACAGGCCCCGCAGCCCAATGCCTCGAACACGCGGAAATTCAGATCCCCGTGTTCCGAGACGTTGAGCACCAGCTTGGCCCGGGCGTACAGTTCCGGATAGCTGCCCCGACGCACGGTCAGCGGCGCGCGGCGCGCCAGCTCGGCCAAAAAACGATGCCGGCCGGGCGTCAGCTCGGGATCGTTCTTACCGACAAAAAGGATCTCGTCCGTGGGCGGGCCATCGACCTCCACCCGCCGGTCCCGATCCTGAGAAAAAAGCGGTAACCAGCGGACCTGCTCCGGGGCCAGACGCTGCCCAAGAAAGGCGGGCAGATGGTCGCGCATGGCCACGCAGCACAGATCAAAGGCCTGGGCATAACGCGGGTACCAACCATGGATGTGGGTATCGATGGCGTAAAACACGGTTGGACACGGAAACGTTTCGATCCCGCGCAAGAACGGAGTGGCGCTGATGTCGCCATAGATGAACAGATCCGGCGACCGGCCGCAGGCGGCCAGAACGTCGTCCCACCCGATCACGGGCTTCCTGGGCAAAACCGTGACCCGCAACCCGCGCGCCCGCATGGCGGCGGCGAAATAGGCGTTCCCGGCCCAGGCGATGTGATGGATCATGAGCGGCTCGTTGGGTTTGATCGTGATTGGACGGCGCATACACTATGCAAGGCCCCCGCCACTGACCAGGAGATGCGCCCGACCCGCGCGGCCAGGACAGGGCCACGAGAACCGCGACGGCATTGCGCGCCACGCCTCGGAGGCTGTTGTCGTTGCAACGATACTGCACGAACAAAGTACATGCGAAGCAGAAAACCAACCCATTTGGCGAAAAAGGAATGGTCGGGAGACTTGCCGTGCCTGGATAGTGGTGCGAGTGAACGGACCACATGCGGCGGTATCTTCATAAAGTGCACGGAAGGCGCTCTGTGTCACCCCCTCCGCACA
>CAYLNA010000353.1:0-2470 GCA_964384665.1 uncultured Desulfovibrionaceae bacterium
GAGGACTGTGCCGCCTTCACCAGTTCAAGGACATCCGGCATGAAACATCTCTCCCCCCTCGCGCTCCAGGCCCTGGTTTTTTCCCTGGTTTCCGCCTGCTTCAGCACCATCTATCTGGTCCAGCCCGTGTTGCCCGTGTTGCAGGCCGAATTCGGCGTGTCCATCGCCCGCGCGGCCCAAACCGTGTCCATGGTCATCCTGGGCGTGGCCTTTTCCACCCTCATCTTCGGACGCCTGGCCGACATGCATCCGGTCAAGCCCCTGGTCCTTCTGGGCGGCGTCGTGGTTTCCGGCGCGGGCTTGGCCTGCTCCCTGGTTCACGACATCGATGTCTTCATCGTCCTGCGCCTGGCCCAAGGTCTGTTCATCCCGGCCCTGACGACCTGCATCGCGACCTATCTGGCCCGCAACCTGCCCGTGCACCGACTGAACGTGGTCATGGGGTCCTATGTCTCGGCCACGGTCGTCGGCGGTCTGGGCGGCCGTCTGCTCGGCGGCTGGATCCATCCGCCCCTGCACTGGCGCTACGCCTTTGTCACGGCCTCGCTCCTGGTCCTGGCCACGTCCCTGGCCGCAGTGGTCCTGCTGCCGGCCGAACAACGCCCCACCGACAAGCAGGCCAACGGGCCGGGCTTCGTGCAACTCATGCTCCGGCCCGATCTGGCCCGGACTTTTCTGGTCGGCTTCGGCTCCCTGTTTGTCTTCGGCTCCACCTTCAACTACCTGCCCTATTATCTGAGCCAGCCGCCTTTTTCCGCCAGCACCCAGACCATCACCCTGCTTTACCTGACCTACATCGCCGGGGTGATCATCGCTCCCCTGTCCGGAAAATTCAGCAACCGCTTCGGCAACGGCCTGACCATGGTGCTGGGCTCCCTGACCCTGGGCGCGGCCCTGCTCGCGAGCCACGTTCCCCACCTCGGCGTGGTGGCCGTCAGCATGGTCCTGGCCTGCGCCGGCTTCTTCGCCGTGCACGCCTCGGCCGTGGGCAGCATGAACCGCCGCCTCTCGACCAGCCGCGGACGGGCCAACTCGCTGTATATCCTCTGGTATTACGTGGGGGGATCGGTCGGGATCACCGTCACCGGACACTTTTTCAAAGTCTTCGGGTGGAGCGGCGTCACGGGCGCGGGCCTGTGCATGGTCGCGGCCCTGCTGGGGATTGGAATGCATGAAACGCGGAGCAACCGGGCTCAGCCCAGCGCGACCGTGGCCAGATAGGCCTTGAAACGGATCGCCTCCCGATGCCTGGGATTGATACCCAAGCAATAGTCCAGGGCGTCCTCCGCTTCTCCCATCCGCGCGCCCTGAAAAAGGGCCCGGGCCTGATTGAAATACAGATTCTCATCCGTCGGGCACAGCTCGATGGCCCGTGAATAATAGCGGATGGATTCCTCGATCATGTTCCGCTTGCGCAGCTCGATGCCGAACTGGTTGAAGAGATGCTTGTATTCGGACCGCGCGAAACCATCCAGAACCACCAACTCCTCGAACACCGCTCGCGCCTTCTCCTCTTGGTTGTGCTGCAAATAGGTCAGCCCCAGACCGAACAGGGCGCGCACGTTCTTTTCGTCCAAGCCCAGGGCGTTGCGGTATTCCATGGCCGCCGAAAAAGGCTGTCCGTTGGTGCGGTGCCGGTCGCCCCGGGCCACGGCCTTGGCGATCTTCTGCATGACCGGTTTGACCTTGGTCAGAAAGAGGTCCACCTCGGGTTGGTACTGGGTGATCAGCTCCTCCAGGGTGACCGGGGTGGACGGGCCGGACGGGGCCCATTGCGCGTTGAGGGCCTGGAGTTCCAGCAGGTCATCGTCGACCTGCTTGGCGTAGTAATAGAGGGTGCTGTCCTCCTTCTTGACCGTGACGCCGGTCCCGACCTTGAGGGAGGTCCGTTTGGAACACACGCACTCCAGGCCCAGGTCCGTGGCCATGCAGTATTTGGAGACCTCGGCAATGGAGCAGGTCCCCTCGGACTCAGGCATCGGATTCTCGATCACGGCGCGTCAGATCCAGCGCACCATCTGGTCCAGCGGGCGGCGAGTCTTGCGCCGGGGAGACTTGATCCGGTATCCGAAGGCCAGCATGTAGGCCACGCCGTACTCGTTCAGGTCCACGCCGAATTCCTCGGCCAGAACCTCGTCGACCCGCTCCTGCGCGAAGCCCTCGATGGGACAGGAATCGATGCCGATCAAGGCGGCTGCGGTCATCATGTTGGCCTGGGCGATGTAGCACTGCTTGCAGGCCCAATCGAACATGGCCCGGTCGCTGTCGAGAAGGCGGAAATCCGACTGCTGAAAGGTAGCGTAGTATTCGGCGCGGGCGGTGATGCGATCCTCGGGAAGTTCCTGGATCTGGCGCATGAAGTCGGAAATGCCGGCGCTGTCGTATTTGAGCAGCGGAGTCTTCATGGCCAGGCAGACCAGGAAATGGCTGGCCGTTGGAATCTGGGTCTTGCCGCCCCAGACATGGGGCA
>CAYLNA010000354.1:0-2449 GCA_964384665.1 uncultured Desulfovibrionaceae bacterium
CTCGCACATCGCCCACGGCGACCTTCTGGTCATGAGTCTGGCCGACGCCATTTCGCGCATCACCTCGGCCATGAGCTTCGCCGGCCTGTTCCTGCTTCTGCTGGCCCTGCCCCAGGCCCTGGTTGGCGGCGACGTGGCTTGGTGGCCTCTCATTCTCCTGGCCCTGGCTCCCCATGTCAGCATGCTGGCCCAGCTGGGGTTGTCCCGCACTCGCGAATTCGACGCGGATTTGAGCGCGGCCAGTCTGACCGACGATCCCGAAGGGCTGGCCTCGGCCCTGATCAAACTGGAGCGGGTCCAAAACGGGGGGTGGCGGCGCATCTTCTTTCCCGGCCAGGGCGTGCCCGAGCCGTCCTGGCTGCGCACCCATCCGACCACCGAGGAGCGGGTCCGGCGGCTGCTCGATCTCAAGCGGAGCGCGCCCCCGTCCTGGATTCAGGACCACGACTTCGAACCGCCGGTCTTTCCCCATGTCCGCCTGCGGCAGCGTCCGCGCGGGGGCTGGTGGGGGTATTGGTACTGAATGGGCATGGAATTTTGTTGCCTTTCAGATTCGCGAGGATCAGAATCCAGACCGGAATTGTCCATATTTACCCACGGCGGCCTGCTTCCATGTCGCCTTGAGAGGCTTTCATGTCCCAACTTTCTTCCGTGCCCACCACGGGCCGCACTCTCGACCACGCCGCCGCGGTCTATGACTTCGTCGAACCTTTTCTCCTGCTTGGAAAACAGGCCCAGTACGAGCAGGACATCGTCAGTCTGCTCGATCCGCGTCCCGCCGACCGTGTTTTGGACTTGGGCTGCGGCACCGGCACCCTGACCAGGACCATCGCCGAACGCCTCGACCCGTCCTCTGGCGGACAGGTCGTCGGTATCGACGCCGCCGCGAAGATGATCCAGGTGGCCCGGACCACACGCCCCCATCACGCCGCCTGGTACACGCCCATGGCCGCCGAGTCCCTGGACTTCGAGGACGAGAGTTTCGACGCCGTGGTCTCGAGTTTGTTTTTTCACCACGTCGCGGCGGAACTCAAACTCAGGGCCTTCCAGGAGTCCTTCCGCATTCTCAAACCCGGTGGAAAACTGATCGTGGCCGACATGCACGTGCCGACCACCTTTTTCGGAACACTGGTCTCGCACGTTTCGCGCTGGTTTTTCATGCAACCGGAGATCGGCGAAAATATCCGGGGCATTCTGCCGGAACTCATGACCCAGGCCGGATTCGCCCAGCCCCGTATTGAATCCCGCTATTTCGGCTACATCGCCGTGTTTGCAACCGGGAAACCCTGATGGATATTATCGATCTGTTTTCCGCCGCTTCCCGGCAGTCGCAGCTTGCGGGCTTGGAAACGGAGCTTCGGACTGGTTTGGAATTATATTGGAACCGCGCCGGCCGCATCCTGGAAAAAAGCGGAGTGAGCCTGGCCACGCCTGGACCGGAATATTTCCAACTGCGCCACAATTTTTTCTCCGCCCTCTTCCTGTTGTCCTTCATGCGCGCGGGAATCAGTCCGACCCGCAGGGCCCGGTACGTGGCCATCAACCAGTGCCTGCGCGGCATGGTCACCGGGTGCGACAACGTCCTGGACAACGAATACAAGATGACCCTGAACACGGACCTGCCGGGCACGCGCTTTCGGTCGGTCATGGATATCATGGTTTCGGACCGCGTTCTGTTCGATGTGGTGCTGGATCTGCACGAGGAGGAGGGCGTTCCTCTGGTCGCGATCCGCCAAGCCCATGCCGCCTCGCTGCGGGCCTTGTCCCGGAGCGGGGCGCAGGAGGCTTCGGAAGAGGACGGCGTGTCCGTGGTGTTGGAGCCGGAACGGATCCTGGGTGAAATCCACCACCTGAAAACCGGCCTTCTGTTTCAGTGCGTGTGGGCCGTTCCGCTGGTCCTGGAGCCGGAATTCGAGGACGCGGCGGCTCCGCTGTCCGAGGCCTTGTACCGTATCGGCATGGGGTGCCAGGTGCTCGACGACATGGTCGACCTCGGGTTGGATGCCGCCACGCACCGCCACAATTATCTTGCGTCGCTGATCGTGCACCGGGCGGCGGACCGGACCGCCGCCCGGGCGGACTTGGCTCAAGGTCTGGACCCGCGCGCGCTGCTGGACCGGCATCCACGGGCGCGTCTGGAAGCCAGCCGCCAGGCTCTGCGCTCTCTCGACCAGGGGCTGCGCGTCCTTCTTGGGTCGGACGGCGCGCCTCTGGCGCCCGCCGCCATCAAGTTTTTGATTCAGCGCATCGGCGCCCAGGATTTGGTTTCGGAGCACGAGGCATGAACGTGTGGCTATGGTGGGGCATGGCCTGGCGTTTTTTGTGGCGGTCCAGGAAATCCACGGGAACGCTGGCGGCCATGATCGTCACGGCCACCGCGACCCTGATCTTCCTCGACGCCCTGGCCGTGGGCGTCAACGACGCCATGATCCGCAATTCGGTCAGCCTT
>CAYLNA010000355.1:0-2445 GCA_964384665.1 uncultured Desulfovibrionaceae bacterium
TTTCCAGGGACGCGGCGCGGCCGCGCTCGTTTGGAGGTTGGCTTGAAGGAATATCCGGGCATCTTTCAGAAGCCCGGAGGTCGCGTCAATACATTTTGGACCAAGTCAGGGCGCGCGCCCCGATCAATCCAAAAAAATTTCCACCCGCTGCCCTGGAATGTTGCCCTTGAGTTCGGTCAAAAGCCCCCGCAAGGTGGCCGTGACCAGGCGGTCGATAAAAGGATTAAGTGAGAGCTGCTGCCCGCCCACGCGTATGCAGAGCTTGGGACGCAGGGCCACACAGGCGTTGGGGCTGACGTTGCCGGCGACGATTTCCTGGGCCAGTTCGTGGCAGGAAACGCGACCGCAGCCTCCGCAGTCCAAACCGGGCAGAGCAAATCCCCGTTCCTCGACCAGGGAGGCCAGTTCCGCGATGGACTCGGCCCGACGCAGACCAGGTAAGCTGCCCGGTCCCCAGGAAGCCAGGGCCAAACCGCTTGGCAGGGAGGTTTCGTCCTCGTCCGTGCCCAGGGCCACGATGCGCGGCAGCCAACTCAGGGACTTGCCGCCCTCGATCAGAATGATGTCGGCTCCGAGCAGGGGCAGGACATCCTGGAGTTGCCGGGCCGCGTTCCAGCGCAGGGACACCTCCCTGGGGCCGATGCCGGCCACACTTACGCACTCCTCGGCGAAACGGGCCGTGTCCGTGCCGTTTGCATCCAGCCCATGGTGCGTGAACTTCACCGCTCCCACCTTTCTGCCTCGGGCCGTCAGCTCTTTGGCCAGATCCAGCACCAGGGTTGTCTTGCCGGATTTCTTGAATCCCACGATTGACACAGCCGTGAACATGCGCTCCCCCATCTTTGACAATCACCAGTCAATACACTAGTTAGATCGATTTTCTGCACGTATCCGACCCGACTGCATATGCCCGTAAGGCTTGAAGCCGGACCGCTTGCAACGCCATTCCATTCCAATTCGTCAAGGACCGTCATCGTCTATGTCTAAAATTCAGAAAATTAAAGGCTTTTCTGACCTCTTCAGCCCGGAAAGCGCCGTCCACACCCTGATGGAAAACCTGGCCCGCGATGTCTTCGGGGCTTACGGCTGCCGCGAAATCCGCGTGCCCATCCTGGAAAAGACGGAACTCTTCGCCCGTTCCATCGGCGAGGAAACCGATGTCGTGCAGAAGGAAATGTACACCTTCGCCGACCGCAAGGGCCGCTCCCTGACCATGCGCCCCGAGGCCACGGCCGGGGTGTTGCGCGCCTTCATCGAGTCCGGCCTGGCCGGGCAGGAAGGCGTGACCAAGCTCTTCGCCTGCGGACCCATGTTCCGCTACGAGCGGCCGCAAAAAGGCCGTCTGCGCCAGTTCCACCAGCTCGACGTGGAGGTCCTGGGCACGGTCGCGCCCCAGGCCGACGCCGAGGTCATCCTCATGCTCTGGACCTTCCTGACCAAGCTGGGCCTGGCCAACCTGTCCCTGGAACTCAATTCCCTGGGCTGCCCGGCCTGCCGCCCCATTTTTCACCAGCGGCTGCGCGACTTCCTGGCCGGCATCGACCAGAGCCGCCTGTGCGAGGACTGCACCCGCCGCGCCAGCACCAACCCCCTGCGCGTGCTCGACTGCAAGGTCCCGACCTGCAAGGAGCTGGTCGCCAGCGCGCCGAGCATCGCCGACTCCCTCTGCCCGGACTGCGCCGACCATTTCGCCCAGGTCCGCCAGATTCTGGACAGCGCGGCCCTGCCCTACCGTTTGAACGACCGCTTGGTGCGGGGGCTGGACTACTACCAGCGCACCACCTTCGAGGTCGTGTCCGGCGAGATCGGAGCCCAGACCGCCGTGGCCGGCGGCGGCCGCTACGATGGCCTGATCAAGCAGCTCGGCGGGCCGGATCTGCCGGGCATTGGCTTCGCCTGCGGCATGGAGCGTCTGGCCCTGCTCCACGGCGAGCCCCAGGTCGCGGCTCCGGATTTTTATCTGGCCGTGCTCGATCCCACCGCCCTGAACACGGCCCTGCTCCTGGCCCAGCGTCTACGCGAACACGGCTTCGCCGGCGAGGTGGCCTACGAGGTCAAGAGCGTGAAGAGCCAACTGCGTCAGGCCAACAAACTCGGGGTCAAGACCTGCCTGCTCCTGGGCCAGGAGGAAATGGCCAAGGGCCAGATCGTGGTCAAGGACATGGCCACGGGCACGCAGAAAACCATCGGCCAGGACGACATGGATCAGGCCCTGGGCTTCAAGCAGGCCTAGCGCCTTCACAACGCGTTTTTCCGAATTATCGATCAACTTTGGCTTCGGCCACCCGCGAGGATACACATGGACGACAGAACAACGGATATCGGAACCGACGCCCTGGGCGACTGGCGCAGATCCCACACCTGCGGCGACTTGGGACCGGCCCAGCTGGGCCAGGAAATCTGCCTCATGGGCTGGGTGCAGTACCGCCGCGACCACGGCGGCCT
>CAYLNA010000356.1:0-2440 GCA_964384665.1 uncultured Desulfovibrionaceae bacterium
GATCTGTGCGTGGAGGACGACGGATTTTACCGCTATCAAGGTCGGGCCGATGACATGATCAAGACGGGCGGGGTCTGGGTTTCTCCGGTCCTGGTCGAGGACTGTCTGCAAACCCATCCGGCCGTGGCCGAATGCGGGGTGGCCGCCTTGACCCTGCACGGTCTGGTCTACCCGGCGGCCTTTGTCGTGCCTGTGTCCGGCGTCGAGGCCAGCGTCAGCCTGGCCCAGGATCTGCGCCGGCATGTCCGGGACCACCTGCCCAAATACATGGTTCCGGCCCAGGTGGAATTTTTGGACGCCTTGCCGCGCACGGCCACCGGCAAGATCCAACGACACAAACTGCGGCGCTGAAGCCGCCAATCAAAAAAGGAGAACAGCATGGTCACTCGCCAGGATTTGCTCAAACTCTTCGTGGACGCCGGCGTCGAACAAGGCGTTGCCGACGCCCTCAAGCCCGACCTGCCCCTGTCCAAGCAGGGCGTGGATTCCGTGGACTATCCGGCCATCTTGCTGGCCATCGCGGATCGTTTCCAGGTTTCCATTTCCGAAAAGGAAGCCTGCGAGCTGAAAACCCTCGCGGATTTCGAGAAACGGCTGAATGCGTGAAAGGCCGGGGCGACCCGGCCTTTTATCCGCGCACGGATTCCCAATCGGCCCGGATATAGGCCAGAAGCTCCTTAGCCTCGGACGCGAGCAGGCGGGGCAGGGAAAAGTCCGGAGGCGTGGCCAGCTTTTGCAGAAGCAGGACATCGGTTCCGGTCCACAGCGGCAGCACGCCGCCGAAAAAATAGCCGTGTTCCCTGGCCGTTTCCGCTGCGGCCGGGGTTCCGGCATGAGCCAGGGGCAAGTGGAGCTGATAGACGTGACGGCCGGGGTGTTCCGTCTCGAAGGCCGCCACGGCGTCCGCCAAGTCCGCGCCCGGTTCGCTGACCAGGAGTTTGGCCAGGGAGGCCGCGTCCATGCGCTGAACTTCGCCGCAGGTCGCCCCACGCGGTTCTTCACCGACATGAAATTCCCGCGTCAGACCCCAGCGCGCATAGCCCGCGCGCAGGAACTCCGCATGGCGCTCCGGAAGATACACCGCGTGGGGCGTATCGCCGAACAGGCGCAGTTCGTTCAGAAGGGAAATGCGGCCGCCCACGCCGTCGATACTGCCCTCGGGCCGGGCCGGCATGGCTTCCAGTTCCAGGGCGAAACGGTGGTAGCCGAAACGACGGGCCAGCTTTTGGGTCATGAGATGGTCGCACACGCTTTGCGCAAACACCGCGGCAAGGTTCTGTTCCTTTGGCACTGTGTCCAGGGTGGCCTTGGACAGGTCCATGACCAGAAATCCGCCCCGATATTCCGGCAGGATCATCAGCCCGCCGCTTTCCATGATTTTGGGATTGGGGGCGATCCGGAACAGGGCCGAGACTCCGACCACCTCCCCGCGCGGCGTGCGGCCCACGAACTGGTACAGGTCCGGCCCGGCGTTGGCGGCCGCGATCTGTTCCGGATCATAGACATAATCCAGGGGAAAATTTTCGCCGTAGATGGCGAAATAGAGTCGGGCCACGCCTGCGGCGTCCTCGGGCCGAAAGAGGCCGACCTCGACCTTTTGTCCGGGTTCGATGACTTTTGGGTTGGCGCGGAGCCAGTCCAGGCATTCCTGTCGTGTGCGGGGCATGGGCGTTCCTGTGGAGGTTGACGTTCAGGCGGGTTTGGGTCCGGAAAACGCGATCAGGGCGCAGGCCCCCAGGGTCATGCAGGCGGCAAGCCCGAACAGCGCGGCGTGGGAGAAGCCGGCGGCAAGGACCATTGCGCCGAGATACGGCCCCAGGACATATCCCGCGTCCATGGTGGAGAGGGAAAGGTTGGCCGTCAATCCGCGCTTGCCTGGATCGGCCATAAGAAAAACGAGGGATTGCACGAGGGGCAGGGCAATGCCCATGCACGCTCCGAAAGCGGCGGCCACGGCCAGGAACGCGGCCGGGGAGTGGACGAGGCTGCACGCGCCCTGACATGCCGCCAGGGCGAGACACAAAAGGCGTCGTTTTTCCACGCGGTCAAACAGGCCGCTGCCCACGGCCCGAACGGCGATGGTCGCGCCCGTGGACACGGTGAAAAAAAGCCCCACGTTGGCGAGTCCAAGGTGGGCTCCGAAATCCTTCATGAAGAAAAAAAGCAGGGTGGAGCCTAAAAAAACGAGCAGGCTGGCCCCGAGCATCGTGCGCACCCCTCGCGGACGCAAGGCCTCTGCGGTGTCCGCCAAGCCGGGGCGGGCGTGTCCCCGCTCCTGTGTGGCGATCCTGCGGACAGCGGGACCGAGCGGAATCAGGAGAGCCAGCGCGGGCGGGATCATGAGCGCCATCCAGGCGTAGGCCTGGGCCGCGCTGTCGACATGGCGCAGTAAAAATTCAGTCAGCGGCGGCATGACGGCAAAGGGCAGTTGGGTGGTCAG
>CAYLNA010000357.1:0-2434 GCA_964384665.1 uncultured Desulfovibrionaceae bacterium
CCGGACGACATTGTCGTCGCGGCCATCGACGAGCCGTCCTTCCAGGAACTGCGCCGGCCATGGCCGTGGCCCCGGAGCGTGCATGCCCGGCTGGTGGACGCGCTGACCCGGGCCGGAGCCGCAGCCATCGTGTTCGATGTCATCTTCGCCGATCCAGGCGACCCGGACGAAGACCAAGCCCTGGCCAAGGCCATGGAGCGGTCGGGAATCGTGATTCTGGCCAACACCCAGGACGTGGCCGCCAGCGGCTCCTTTTACCGGAAAATCATGGTCGAGCCCCTGGACTCCTTGCGCCGGGCGGCCAGCGGCGTGGGACTGGCCATGATCGCCCCGGACCCTGACGGCGTGGTGAGGCGATTTCAAACCGTGCTGGATGGGCAGACGACCCTGCCCGCCGTGGCCCTGACCCGGATTCGCGCGGGGGAAGCGACGGCGCGGTCCGGGCTGATCGACTTCGCCGGGCCGAGCATGAGCGTGCCCCATATCTCCTATTACCAGGTCATCGACCCGGAACACCCGCTCCCGGACCACCTCGTGCGCGGCAAGACCGTTTTCATCGGCCGGTCCCTGGCCGCCACGCCCGACCCAACCAGGGCTCCGGATTCCTTCCGCGTGCCGTCCACGGCCATGGACGGGCGTTACATGGCCGGAGTGGAAATCCATGCCCAGATCCTCCACACCATGCTGCACGGCCGAAGCGGACGAGAAGCATCCATCCCGGTCCGACTGGCTGTAAACTGCGCGGTGCTCCTCATGGGCGCGTGGCTGCTCTCCGGCCAATCCGCCTTCCGAACCGTGGTCTGGGGGCTCGGACTGACCGCGACCCTGCTCGGAGGCAGCTACGCACTCTACGCCTGGGCGCGCCTCTGGTTTCCTCCGGCCGCCCTGGCCGCCGGAGTGACCCTGCTCTCCGTCTGGAATCTGACCGAGGGCTATCTCACGGCCGCCCGGCAGCGGGCCTGGATCCGTAACGCCTTCGGCAAATACATTTCCCCAAACGTGGTCGAAATGCTGGTCGATCATCCGGAATTGCTCACCCTCGGCGGCACCGAGGTCGAGGCCACGGTCATGTTCATGGACCTGGAAGGCTTCACCACCCTGTCCGAAGCCCTGTCACCGGCCGCGCTCGTGGCCCTGCTGTCCGAGGTGTTCGCGCCCATGGTCGAGATCATCAAGCAGGAAAACGGGACCGTGGACAAATTCATCGGGGACGCGATCATGGCCTTTTGGGGCGCGCCGCTGCCCATGACCGACCATGCCCGCCGCGCCTGCCTGGCCGCCCTGGCCATGCAAAAAGAAATGGAGCTGCTGGGGACGAGGATTGAAAACCGGGGTGGTCCGAAAGTCCGGGCCCGGGTCGGCATGCATACCGGCGCCTTGGTGGTGGGAAACATCGGGGGCAAGGATCAGTTCAACTACACGTGCCTGGGCGACACGGTCAATTTGGCCTCGCGCCTGGAAGCGGCGAACAAGGTTTATGGCACGCGCATCCTGTGCAGCCGGGACACGGCCCAAGGGCTTGGGCCGGAACTTTTGACCCGCGCCCTGGGTCAAATCCGGGTCAAGGGCCGGCGGGAACCCGTCCACGTGGTGGAACTGCTGGGACCAAACGGCGCGGAGCGGCCGCACTGGCTGCGGGTCTTCGACACGGCCTGGGACCTCTACCTCCACGGTGAATTCGCCAGCGCGGCGGATATGTTCGCCGCCGTGCTGGCCGAGCGGCCCGAGGACGGCCCATCCCAGGTGCTGCGCGAGCGCTGCCTGCGCTTCCGCGACGAGCCGCCCGTCACCTGGAGCGGCATCTGGTCCGCCGAACACGACCAGCCCGAGGAGGCCTGAGTTCGCGCTCCGGTCCCTACAGTCGGTGCACGAAAACCCGGTCCTCCAGGCCCAGGCCCAGGGCCATCTCGGCGACATGGGCTTGGTGGGTGAAGAGAATGATCTGCATGGTCCCGGCCAGACCGGCCAGGGTTTTCAGGGTGGCCTCGGAGCGGAGTTCGTCGAAATTGATCAGGATGTCATCGACGACAAAGGGCAGGGGCTCGCGGCCGCGCGGCTCCAGGGTGGCCAGGCGCAGGGCCAGATAAAGCTGGTCCCTGGTTCCGGAACTCATGCCGTCGACGTGGACCCACGGTCCCGTGGAACGGACTCCGGTCAGGACAGGCTGGCCATTATCCGCCACGTCGGCCCGCAGGCCCGTGAACGCACCCTGGGTCAGAGCCTCGAAATGGGTGGAGGCGGCGGCCAGAAGCGGGGTCTGGTTGGCCTCGCGGTAGCGTTCGATTTCCCGCCGCAAGACCACCGCCGCCATCCGAACCTGAACGTAGCGCTCGGTCAGGCGCGTGATCCGGGCCAAGACTCCTTGTATTTCCTCGTTCAGACGAGCGGCCTCGTCCCCGCCGTCCATGCGCGCCAACTCATTCTTTTCCTGGCC